>JAPLOT010000405.1 GCA_026400595.1 Alphaproteobacteria bacterium
GCGGGTGATGACGGAGGCTCCGCGGCTCTCGAGCTTGCGCAGGATGGCGCCGCCCACCATGCCCTTGTGACCTGCGAGGAAGATGCGCATCCCCTTGGCCCTCAGCGCTCGGTTGCAACCGGCATGGCGAGCCCGTGCTCCTTGAGGAGCCGGTGGCGCCGGGCGGATTCAAGGTCGGCGGCCACCATCTCCGCACAGAGTTCCTGGGCCGTGACCGTGGGCTGCCAGCCGAGCTTCTCCTTGGCCCTTGTGGGATCGCCCAGCAGGGTTTCGACCTCGGCGGGGCGGAAGTAGCGCGGATCGATCCGCATGATGACCTGGCCGGGCTTCACGCCGGGGGCTGCGTCCGAGGTCACGGCCTCGACCACGGCGTGTTCCGCGACACCCTCGCCCTTGAAGCCGATCCTGATGCCAAGCTCGGCTGCTGCCCAGGTGATGAACTGCCGGACCGAGTATTGCTGCCCGGTGGCGATGACGAAGTCCTCGGCATGGCCCTGCTGCAGCATCAGCCACTGCATCTCGACATAGTCCTTGGCGTGGCCCCAGTCGCGGAGCGCATCGATATTGCCCATGTAGAGGCAGTCCTCGAGCCCTTGCGCGATATTGGCGAGGCCCCTTGTGATCTTGCGGGTGACGAAGGTCTCGCCGCGCCTGGGGCTCTCGTGGTTGAAGAGGATGCCGTTGCAGGCATAGAGGCCATAGGCCTCGCGGTAATTGATGGTGATCCAGTAGCTGTAGAGCTTGGCAACCGCATAGGGGCTGCGCGGGTGGAAGGGTGTCGTCTCGCGCTGCGGCACCTCCTGCACGAGGCCATAGAGCTCCGAGGTCGAGGCATGGTAGAAGCGCGTCTTGCTCCCGAGCCCCAGGAAGCGGATGGCCTCGAGGAGGCGGAGCGTTCCCAGGGCATCGACGTCGGCGGTGTATTCCGGCGACTCGAAGCTCACCGCCACATGCGACTGGGCGCCGAGGTTGTAGATCTCGTCGGGCTGGACGTCGCTGATGATCCGGGTGAGCGTCGAGCTGTCGGTCAGGTCGCCATGGTGCAGGCGGAGCTTGGGGTTGGGATTGTGCGGGTCCTGGTAGATGTGGTCGATGCGCGCCGTGTTGAAGAGCGAGGAACGGCGCTTGATGCCATGGACCTCATAGCCCTTGGCCAGCAGAAGCTCCGCCAGGTAGGAGCCGTCCTGGCCGGTGATGCCGGTGATGATCGCGCGCTTGGTCAGGCAATGGTGTCCTGGTGAAGGGACTTGTGTTGGAGAGAACTGTTCGAAGTTCAAGTTTAGCATCGTTTCGGACAATCAGATACTTAGATCAAAAATAGTCAGAAATCGAACCTTGAACGGCAAAGGCCTTGTTCTTCCGGAGTTTGTGAGTGCTAAAGTGCTCAAAAAAGGCCCCAAATCGCGTTCAAATGCGCATTTTCTGCCACCAATGGAGCAACGAAAATGGCTTTGTTTCGGAACATCGCCGCTCGGGTTGACGCTTCCCCCCTTGCCGTCTTCCCAGGCTTTCTATCCTTGCGAGAGCCAGGCCGAGAGGGCCTTGGCGCGCCGTCGCTGCGCTTCATCCAGGTAGCGCTGGAGCAGGCGGTGGCGCCTTCCGCCCGGATGCAGATCCTCGTCCAAGTCCTTGTCGCCGCGGTCGCGATGACGCCGGGTCCTTGACTGACCTTGCGTCCCTCGTCCACCCGCAGACGCGCGGCCGCGCAATGAGCCAGGATCATCCGGCACCACCTCAATCACGCCTGGCCGGGCGAGTTCACCCGCCACAAAGTTGCGGAGCGCTTGCTCGGCCAGACCAAATCGTGCCTCCGCCTCGGCGAGCGCCAGCGCCAGCGTTTTCCGCCCATCACCGACAGCAGTGTTGACAGCTTCTCGATCAAGATCGGGCGCCGCGAGAATGATCTTCAACCACAGGCGCACCCGATCGGGATCGAGCTTCGCGGTCGCACCATGACGCCTCGCGTTTTGCGCAACGATGGCCTTGCCGGCCCGGGTGCGAGGCCCGGTGCTCCTGGCCGCGTTGGCGCGGTTGCGCCTGACGATGTCCTCTGCCGTCACCCCGTGATGTCCCCGGCGTCTGCCACCTTGCCCGCGGCAAGCCGCGCCGCCTGGAGGGCATCGAAGTCACGCTTCACCGCACACCGGCGCCGTTCGAGGTCCTGAAGCTGGTGCTCATGCCAGACCTTTCTCACGGTCACCGAGGCATAGGCCGCACTCATGAGTGCTAGGGGCTCGAGTCCAAGGGCATTGATCGCCTTGTAGGCCTTCGCCTGAAGCTTGCGATCGGGCGCCGTGGCGCGCCCGGCGATGTTTTGGCCAACAAAACTGGCGGCATTGCTGTTGAAGGCAGATGGCGCCTTCCAGTCGTCTTCCGATCCACCAGCCTCAATGTGAGCCTTGTAAGCTGCTTCCATTTCAGCCTTGTATTCGGCTTCCCGCTGTTCGACGACAGCCTTGCGGACAGACTCGCGCGTGACCTCGCGGATGCAGGCGGTTCGCATGCGGCGGTGCTGGAGCATTTCCCATTCGAGGGCAATCACGTTTTCGGCGATGACACATTCATAGGGTGTTGCGGGCGCAAGCTCTCTCAACATCGCCTGGCGAAAGCGCTGAAATGCGCCGGGGACTTCGCCGATGATCGGATCGCGCGCGGGCAGGAGTGCCGCAAAAGTTGACAACCCGAAGGCTTCTGGATCGGGAACGGCAGATCTACCGGTCATGCATGGTTCTTGAGAGCCTCATGTGGAGGAGCATCGATGGGAACCGGACCAAACGCACACGGCGACCAGCTTTGAACGGTTGAACGGATGTTCG
>JAPLOT010000058.1 GCA_026400595.1 Alphaproteobacteria bacterium
CATGTGGTCGAGGCCCTGGCCCGGCAGGCGGCGGTGCTCAACACCAACACGCGCTACCTGCACGATGCCATACTCGACTACGCCGCGCGCCTCGGTTCCCACTTCCCGAAGCCGCTGTCCGTCATCTATCTGGTGTGCTCCGGTTCGGAGGCCAATGAGCTCGCATTGCGCATGGCGCGCACGGTCACCGGGCGGCGCGATACCATCTGCCTCGACTGGGGTTACCATGGCAACACCAATGGACTGATTGAGGTCAGCCCCTACAAGTTCAACCGCAAGGGTGGACGCGGCAAGCCGGAGCATGTCGAGATCGCCGAACTGCCTGATCCCTATCGTGGTCGCTTCAAGGGCCATGGCGTCGATGCCGGAATTGCCTATGCGCGTTCGGTCGACGAGAAGATCGAGACGATCCGCGCCCGCACCGGACAGGGCCCGGCCGCCTTTATCGCCGAGGCCATTTCCGGATGTGGCGGACAGGTCTTCTTTCCGGATGCCTATCTCGATACGTCCGCCGCTCTTGTCCGCAAGGCGGGCGGACTGGTGATCGTCGACGAGGTGCAGACCGGCTTCGGCCGTATCGGCACCCACATGTGGGCGCACGGGCCACAGGGCGTCGTCCCCGATATCGTGACGCTAGGCAAGCCCATCGGCAACGGCCATCCGATGGCGGCAGTGGTCACCACCCCCGAAATCGCCAGTGCATTCGCCAACGGCATGGAGTTCTTTTCGTCCTTTGGCGGCAATCCGGTGTCGGCCGCCGTCGGCATGGCGGTCCTGGACGTGATTGAGACCGAGGGATTGCAGGCGAGGGCGCGCGATACCGGGGCATACCTGAAGTCTGGGATATCCGAACTCGCCGCGCGGCATGACCTGATCGGCGACGTACGCGGCCAGGGCCTTTTCATCGGCGTTGAGCTGGTCCGCGACCGTTCGACGCTGGAGCCCGCCACGGAAGAGGCGGGGCGCATCGTCAACCTCATGCGCGACAATGGCGTGCTGATCTCGACAGACGGGCCCTTCGACAACGTGCTCAAGATCAAGCCGCCCCTTGCCTTCGGGCGCCGCGAGGCCGACATCATGCTGGAAAGCCTGGCACAGGCCCTGCGCGACGTCTGGGCGGTTTGACGCGCAAGGCGGGTTCGGGCTACGAGAGCGCCATGCAATACCTAGCAAATCCGGCGCGTTTCCTGCGCATCGCCAATGCGGCCCTGCCCTATGTCTGGAGCATTGCACTCGTGTTGCTGGCGGTCGGACTCTATGGCGCCCTGGTGACGGCACCGCCCGACTACCAGCAGGGCGAAACAGTGCGCATCATGTACGTCCATGTTCCCGCAGCCTGGATGGCGCTGTTCATCTACACGGTGATGGCGCTGGCCAGCGCGGTGGCGATCATCTTCCGTCATCCCCTGGCGGACGTCGCGGCCAAGGCTGCGGCACCGATCGGTGCTGTCTTTTGTTTCCTCGCACTGGTCACCGGCTCGCTCTGGGGCAAGCCCATGTGGGGTACCTGGTGGGAATGGGATGCACGGCTCACATCGATGTTCGTGCTGTTCCTTCTCTATATCGGCTACATGGCCATCTGGCAGGCAATCGACGAGCCGCACCGTGCCGCGATGATCGCGCGGATCGTGGCACTGGTGGGTTTCGTCAATGTGCCCATCGTGAAATTCTCGGTCGACTGGTGGAATTCCCTGCATCAGCCTGCCAGCGTCTTCCGGACCGATGGTCCGACCATCGCGCCCTCCATGCTGTGGCCGCTGCTGGTGATGGGGCTGGCCTATAGCTTCCTGTTCCTCGCGCTGCACCTGACGGCGATGCGCGCCGAAATCGCCGCCCGCAAGATCCGGCAGATCCATATCGCCGAAACGGGGGCGCGCTGATGAACTTCACCGCCGCCCATATCGGCTTTGTGCTGGCCTCCTATGGCATCAGCTTCGCCTGCATCCTGGGCCTCGCCGCATACGTGATTGCCCGCGACCGCAAGCTGCGCGCCGAGGCCCAGCGCCTGGATGCCGCCCGGCGCAGGGAACAGACATGAGCGAGGAGCCGGCAAGGGGCAGCCGTCTCTGGCTCGCGGCCATTCCGGTCATTGCCTTCCTGCTTCTGGCAGCCATTTTCTGGCGGGGATTGTCGGGCAACCCGTCGGAAATACCTTCCGCCCTGATCGGGAAGCCCGTGCCCTCATTCTCGCTGCCGCCGGTCGAGGGTCTTGGCATCCCCGGTTTCGACGCGGCGGCTCTGAAGACCGGGCAGGTGACAGTGGTCAATGTCTGGGCTTCATGGTGCGGGCCCTGCAGGGTCGAGCATCCGGTGCTGATGGAGCTTTCGAAGCGAAGCGACATCCGTGTCTTCGGGCTCAACTACAAGGACGAGCCCGAGAATGCGCGGCGCTTCCTTGGCGTGCTGGGCCAGCCTTACGCTGCGGCCGTTGCAGACGAATCCGGCAGGGCGGCCGTTGACTGGGGCGTGTATGGCGTGCCCGAGACCTTCATCGTCGATGGTGACGGCATCATCCGCTTCAAATGGATCGGGCCGCTTACGCCGGAAGCGGTGGCTGGAAACTTCGGTGCGGAAATCGAGAAGGCGAAGGCGGCAAGGCCCTGAATGGCCTGCCGGCAATCAGCCCCGCTTGCGTGACCTGATCTTGCGGACGGGTGCAGCGGGCTCGCGCTCTTCGATCTTGTCCATCTCGGTGGCAAGAACGGCCAGCGTGTCGAGGAAGGACCGGCGATCCGCCGAAGGAACCAGCGACAGGAGCTGCCGATCCACTTCATCTGCGCCAGGAAGCGCCATCTTGAGCATCTTCTTGCCGACGGCGGTTATGCGGATTGCGTTGGTGCGGCCGTCGTCCTTGGTGCGCTTGCGCTGGAGGTAGCCCTGAGCGAGGAGACGGGCCACCAGATCGGCCAGTGTCGAGCGGTCGATGCCGGTCAGTTTCACCAGGTCGGTCTGGCTCTTTCCGTCATTGCTGTCGACCGCGAGGAGCACCGTGTACTGGCGATGGGTGAGTCCGGACTTGCCGACTTCAGCCATGTAGATGTGGCTGGCGAACTGCGCCGCCCGCTTCAACAGGTGCGATGGTGATCGCGAAAACTGCTTCACATCCTTGGATGCCGTCATGAACCCCTTCTCCTGCCCCTTCGTGTCGCCTGCGCTCAGCCTGGTCTCCAGGTCACGGCGCCGGCGTCTTCATCCCTCTCTGGCCTTTCGACTTCCATGCATGGAAATCCCGCCAACCAGCCCCGGAGCCGCGCTCTCCTAGCGGCTCGCCCCTGCTGCTGCAAGCAAAAAGGTCAGAAGCCGCCAAGCAAACTAGACTATCAGTCATCATGCTTCCGAGTTAAAATGATCAGAACACGGAATTCAACTCTTGACAATCAATGAGCGACACGTCCCTGCCGGCCCAGTTCAGCCGAAAGATCCCCGACGGCGACACGCATCAGCGCGATGTCTGCAGTACCTGCGGCTATGTCCATTATGTAAATCCAAAGATCGTTACGGGTGCGATCGTCCTGCATGACGAACGGATTCTGCTGTGCCGCCGTGCCATTGCGCCGCGTATCGGCTTCTGGACGCTGCCGGCCGGCTTCATGGAGCTGGGAGAAACGGCGGAACAAGCTGCCGTGCGCGAGGCACGCGAGGAAGCCAATGCCGAGATCGCCATTGACCGGCTGCTGGCGGTCTACACCATTCCGCGCATCGCCCAGGTCCAGATCATGTATCTGGCTCGCCTCACGTCCGCCACGGTCTCTCCGGGTCCCGAGAGTCTTGAGGTCGTGCTCGCAGGCTGGGGCGAGATCCCGTGGGCTGAACTCGCCTTTCCATCGGTCCGCTGGGCGCTGGAGCAGTTTCAGACTGTCCAGGGCCGGGACGACTTCGCGCCCTTCGCCAATCCGCCGGGTGAATTCGGTGACACTAAGCCGATGACTTAGGTTCATCCTCGATCATGTGCCGTGCCATGAAGGGTGCATTGGCCAAGGCGAAGACCAGCGTGATGGGGATCAGCCCGAAGACCTTGAAGTTCACCCAGGCATCAGTCGACATGTTGCGCCAGACGAGCTCATTGAGCAGCGCCAGAAAGAGGAAGAAGACGCCCCAGCGGATGGTAAGTGTGCGCCAGGCCGCCTCGGGCATTCGCAGGCTCTCGCCGATCACCAGCTTGAGGTGGTTCTTGCCGAACATCACACCGCCAAGAAGGATTGCCCCGAAAAGCGCATTGATCAGCGTGACCTTCACCTTGATGAAGATATCGCTCTGAAGCCAGAGCGTGAGCGCGCCGAAAACCGCGACGAAGACCGCCGAAGCGAGCGGAACCATGGCAATCTTGCGGGTCAGCGCCCAGGAGACGGCGAGGGCCACGGCTGTTGCCAACATGAAGATGCCGGTGCCCCAGAAGATGCCGGCCTTCCAGTTGGCAATGAAGAACAGGATCAGGGGTCCCGTCTCGATGAGAAGCTTCACGCCCTGGCTCATTGGTCCTCCAATCCGGCAATGGCGCGGGCAAATCCCTCCGCCTCGAATGGTTGCAGGTCATCGACGGTTTCGCCGACGCCGATGGCATGTACCGGCAGTTTGAACCGCTCGGCGATGGCGACAAGGATGCCGCCCCGGGCGGTGCCGTCCAGCTTGGTCATTATGATGCCGGTGACACCCGCCACCTTGGTGAAGATATCGGCCTGGGCCATGGCGTTCTGACCTGTCGTCGCATCGAGCACCAGCAGCACGGCATGCGGCGCCGTCTCGTCCTGCTTCTTGATGACGCGTACGATCTTGTCCAACTCGTCCATCAGGTAGGCCTTGTTCTGCAGCCGGCCAGCCGTGTCGATGAAGACGATGTCCGTGCCATCGGCCTTGGCCTCCTTTATGGCATCGAAGGCGAGGCCCGAGGCATCCGCGCCCGTGGGCCGCGCCATGGTCCTGGCGCCGATGCGCTGACCCCACACGGTCAATTGTTCGATGGCTGCCGCGCGGAAGGTGTCGCAGGCCGCGAACATGACCTTGAAACCTTCGCGCGTGGCGATGGCGCCGAGCTTGCCGATGGTGGTGGTCTTGCCCGCGCCGTTCACGCCCACCACCAGAATGATGAAGGGTTTCTCGGTTCCGAAATTGAACGGCACTTCGACCGGCTTCAGCACCTTGGCCACTTCGCTGGCCAGAATGCGCTTCACCTCCTCCGGGTCGATTTCCTTGTCATAGCGGCCCTCGGAGACGGCGCGGACGATCCGCTCGGCCATGGGCAGCCCGAGGTCGGCCTGCAACAGCACGTCCTCGAGATCCTGCAGCGTGTCCTTGTCGAGCTTGCGCTTGGTGAAGATCGAGGTGATCGAGCCGGTGATCGACTTCGATGACTTGGACAGGCCCTCCTTGAGCCGCGAAAACCAGCCCCGGCGCTGCCGCGCTTCTTCTGCCGCTTGCGGCGGCGGCGGTGGTTCAGGTTCAATCTCTGCGGCCACCGGGGCCGGCACGACGGATGGTTGCGGTAAGGGCTCGGGCGGCAACGCCACCGCTGACGGTTCGAGGGTAACCTCGGGTGCCGATGGCTCCAGCGCGTCCGGTTCCGGACTGATGACCGGCTCGGGCCTTGACGCGGGTTTCGGCTTCTCCTGTGCAACTTGAACCGGTTTTGGTGCGGTCTTTTTCGGTGCTTTCTTCGGCTCGACGCTCCTGGCCGGCGCCTTCGCCTTTGCCTTGGCGTCCGGCTTTGTCGATGGAGGCTCGGGCACCTTGGCCTTGGCCTTCGGAGCCGACTTTGGTGGAGCCGGCGCAGGTTTGGGCTTGGTCTTCGCGACGGCCGTTTTCGCTTTTGGTAGCGGAGGCTCCTCCCGCGGTGCCACGGGCACCGCCTCAACCACCGCTGCAGGCTCCGGTTCGGGTTCAGCTGGCGGGGCGACGGCCACAGGCTCCGGTTGCCGCTCGGGCTCCGGTTGCGCCTCCGGTCCCGGCACGACAACCGGTTCGGGTGCAGCTTCCGGTTCTGGCAGCGCCTCGACGGGCGGCGGCGGCGGGGCCTCCTCCTTCTTGCCGGTGATCCGGTTGAAGAGCTTCTTGAAGAAGCCGCTCATGCCGCAAGCCTGGCTTCGAGGTGACCATCGCCGCGGCCGATGACACGCGCCTGCACGATGGCGCCGGGCGCCATGCGGCTGGCGAAACGGACCTGGGCGAAATGTTCGGTGCGGCCCATGGCTTCGGTTTCGACCAGGACCTGGCGCGTTGCACCCACTTCACCGGCGAGGAAGCTGTCGAGGCGGGCGGCGCCGGCTTCGCGCAGGCGCTGCGCCCTCGCCTTGATCACAGACTTGTCAAGTTGCGGCATGCGGGCGGCCGGAGTTCCCGGGCGGGGTGAAAAGGGGAAGACATGGAGGTAGGTCAGGCCACAGTCGTCCAGGATGCGCAACGAGTTCTCGAACATCTCGTCCGTTTCGGTCGGAAAGCCGGCGATGATGTCGGCGCCGAAGACGATGTCCGGACGGCGGGAACGCAGTGCCTGACAGAAGGCGATCGAGTCCTCGCGGGCATGACGCCGCTTCATGCGCTTCAGGATCAGGTTGTCGCCGGACTGCAGCGACAGATGGATGTGGGGCATGATGCGCGGTTCTCCCGCGATCACCTCCATGAGTTCGGGATCGGCCTCGATCGAGTCGATGGATGAGAGGCGCAGGCGCTTGAGATCGGGCACCTGGTAAAGAATGCGCGATACGAGATGGCCGAGCCGCGGCGTGCCGCCCAGATCGGCCCCCCAGGAGGTGAGATCGACGCCGGTGAGCACAACCTCGGAATATCCCGAAGCAACGAGGCGCCGTACCTGCTCCACGACGTCTCCCGCAACGAGCGAACGCGAGTTTCCGCGGCCAAAGGGAATGATGCAGAAGGTGCAGCGATGGTCGCAGCCGTTCTGCACCTGAACAAAGGCGCGGGTGCGCTCCTTAAGCCCGTCGATCAGATGCGGCGTTGCCGCCTTGACCTTCATGATGTCGGCCACCGCCACGCGCGGCCTGTCGCCGGGCTGCCAGCTTTCCGCCCGCAGCTTTTCCTCATTGCCCAGGACCCTGTCCACCTCCGGCATGGCTGCGAACATCTGCGGATCGGTCTGGGCCGCGCAGCCTGTCACGATGATGCTGGCGTCCGGATTTTCCGCGCGGGCGCGGCGGATCGCCTGGCGGGCCTGGCGCGTGGCCTCGCCGGTCACCGCGCAGGTATTGAAGACAATGGCATCGGACAGGCCCGCGGCCTCTGCGTGGCCACGCATGACTTCCGACTCATAGGTATTGAGCCGGCAGCCGAAGGTGACGAACTGGGTTTCGGCCATCAGCTAGACCGCCAGATGGGCCGGAAGATCGCCCTCGAAGTCATAGCTGACCGGGCCGGTCATGAGGATGTGGCCGTCGTTCTCGCGGCATTCCATGAAGAGATCGCCGCCGGGAAGGCTGACCGTGGCCTTGCGGCCGATGATGCGGATGCGCGCGCCGGCCGCCATCACGGCGCAGGCCGCCGTACCGCAGGCGCGGGTCAGGCCGGCCCCGCGTTCCCAGACGCGGATCGTCACGTGATCCTTGGCGTCGACCCGTGCAAGGGTGATATTGGCCCGCTCCGGGAAGAGCGGATGATGTTCGAGCATGGGGCCGACCTTCGACAGATCCACGACATCCAGATCCTTGACCCAGAAGATGCAGTGAGGATTGCCCACATTCACAACCGATGGCGAATGGATCAGCGGCGCTTCCACGGGGCCGACCTGCAGCTCGATGTGGCGCGTGTCATGGAACTTCTCCGAGAGCGGGATGTCCTTCCAGTCGAACCGGGGCGCCCCGTTGTCGATGGTTACCAGGGCGTCCCCCGCCTTCTCGGCGACGAGGAAGCCGCCCTTGGTATCGATCGTGGCACGCGTTGTCATCTTTTCCGTGAAGATCAGATCTGCGATGCAGCGCGAGGCGTTGCCGCAGCTCTCGACCTCGCCGCCCTCATTGTTCCAGATCCGCATGGTCACGTCGGCGCGCTTGGACGGTTCCATGACGATAAGCTGGTCACAGCCGATGCCGGAACGGCGATCGGCGATGGCGCGCGCGCGGGCTTCGGTCATGGCAACCGGTGCCGACCGGGCGTCGAACACGACAAAATCATTCCCAAGACCATTCATCTTGCGGAAGTGGAGGGGTGCTGCAGCGCTCATCACCGCGCTTATATGGGAAATTCCCTTCCAAAAGCTAGACCGGGCCCGGTAGACCGGTCGCTGCGAAGCGCGGTGGACTTGCAACCCCGTCCGGCTTTCGTCAATCTCCACGAAGTTCAGCCATTTCGGCCCTGACCGGAGCGAATCAATGCCCCTTGCCCGCCGCCAGTTTGTCATTGCGAGCGCCTTGACCGTCCTCCTGGGCCTTACGGGATGCGATTCCCCACCGGAACAGGCGGCCCAGGCACCTGCCGCGCCGCCGCCTGCTGTCAGCGTGGTCAAGGTGGAGGTTCAGGACCTTCGCCCTTCGGTCAGTTTCACTGGACGGGTGACCGCGCTGGACCGCGTCGACCTGCGCGCCCGGATCGACGGCTTCCTGGAGCAGCGGAACTTTACCGAAGGCCAGGATGTGAACTCCGGCGATCTGCTCTTCGTCATCGAGAAGGCGCCATACGAGGCCCGGGTATCCTCGGCACGGGGCGCCGTCGAGACGGCCCAGGCGCGCCTGCAGCGGACGGAGATCGAATATGAACGTCAAGCCACGCTTGTGAAGAAGGACGTGGCTGCCCGATCGAAGCTGGATGACGCCACGGCCGCCTGCGACGAGGCGCGGGGCGACCTCAACCGGCTCAAGGCTGAACAGCAGCAGGCTGAACTGCAGTTGAGCTATACCGACATCCGCGCGCCGATTTCCGGTCGCATCGGACGATCGCTGATCTCGCACGGCAACTTCGTGAGCCCCTCGAGCGGAACGCTGGCCACCATCGTGAGCCAGGATCCGATCGACGTGGTCTTTCCGATCAGCCAGCGCGAGATCCTGAAATTCCGCGAGGAAAGCGGCGGCGCCGGCAAGGCCGAGGATCTCGCCGTCTACCTCCAGTTCGGCAAGGGCGATCGCTATTCCCATACCGGACGGATCAACTTCATGGACGTGTCGGTCAATGCCGGCACCGACACGGTCGAAATGCGGGCCAGTTTTCCCAATCCCGAGCGCCTGCTGGTCGATGGCCAGCTGGTGACGGCGGTGGTCGAATCCGACAAACCGCAGCCTTCGCTGGTAGTGCCGCAGGTGGCCATCCAGATCGACCAGACCGGCCCCTTTGTCCTGGTGGTGAATTCCGAGAACAAGATCGAGGTGCGGAGGATAGAGCCCGGAGTCTCTGCGGGCATGCTGCTGGTTATCAAAAGGGGACTGCAGGCCGGCGATCTCGTCGTCACCGAAGGCGTCCAGAAGGTCAGGCCGGGTCAGGTCGTGCAGGCCACCGTCATTACGCCGGAGGCCTGATCCATGTTCTCCGGGATCTTCATCGACCGGCCGCGCCTTGCGGTGGTCATCTCGCTGGTCATCACCATCGCGGGCCTTGTGGCCATGCAGCAGATCCCGGTGGCGCAGTTCCCCAACATCGTGCCGCCGCAGGTTTCGGTCACGGCCTCCTATGCCGGCGCCAGCGCCGAAGTTGTCGAGGCAGCCGTGGGCCAGCCGCTCGAGTCCCGCGTCGTCGGCGTCGACAACATGATCTACATGAAGTCGACCAGCGGCAATGACGGCAGCTATGCGCTCACCATCACCTTTGCGGTGGGCACCAATCCTGACCTCAACACGGTGAATGTGCAGAACCGGGTCAGCCTGGCCGAGGCGCAGCTGCCGCAGGAAGTGCGCAGCCAGGGGATCCAGGTAACCAAGAAGTCATCCGCCATCCTGCAGCTGATCGCCTTTACCTCGAGCGAGGAGTCGCACGACCAGCTCTTCCTCTCGAACTATGCGACCATCAATGTCATCGACCGGCTGAAGCGCGTACCGGGCGTGGGCGACGTGCAGCTGCTGACCCCCTCGGACTACAGCATGCGCATATGGGTCGACCCGCAGCGGCTGGCCGATTTCGGCATGACGCCTGCCGACATCATCAGTGCGCTGCGGGCGCAGAACATCCAGGCCGCCATCGGCCGCATCGGATCCCAGCCGGCGCTGCCCGACCAGCGCTTCCAGCTGACCGTGCAGACGCAGGGCCGGCTGAGTTCGGTGGAAGAGTTCGGCAATGTCGTGGTGCGGGCCGATCCGGGCGGCTCGTTCGTTCGCGTGCGCGACGTGGCCCGCGTCGAGCTGGCGGCGCGGCTCTCCGAGCAGCAGGGCCGCCAGGATGGCACTCCGGCCGCGGTGATCGGCATCTACCAGGCGCCGGGCGGCAATGCCATCGCCAGCGCCGAAGCCGTGCGCGGCTTGCTGGAAGAGGCGAAGAAGCAGTTCCCGGAGGGCATGGACTACAAGATCACCTATGACACGACCGTCTTCGTCGCCGAGAGCATTCACGAGGTGATCAAGACCTTGGTCGAGGCCTTCGCGCTTGTCGTCATCGTGGTCTTCATCTTCCTCGGCTCGCTGCGCGCCACCATCATTCCCCTGATCGCCGTGCCCGTCTCTCTGGTCGGCACCTGCCATCGTGGTGGTGGAGGCGGTCGAGGCGAAGATGGAAGCGGATCACGCGCTCACCCCGGCCGAAGCCGCGCGGCTTGCAATGGGCGAGATCACAGCGCCCATCATTGCCATCACGCTGGTGCTGATGTCGGTTTTCGTGCCGGTGGCCTTCATTCCGGGCATTTCGGGCGAGCTGTTCCGGCAGTTTGCCGTGGTGGTCACCGTTTCGATGATCATCTCGGCCATCAACGCCCTGACCCTGTCGCCTGCGCTCTGCGGCGTTCTTCTCAAAGGCAGTCACGGGCCCAAGCGCTTCCCGATGCGGCAGATCATGTCGGGCATCAATCTGGCGCGCGACGGCTATGCCGCCGTGGTCAAGCGGCTGGTGCGGATCGCCATCCTCGCCGTCGTGGCGCTGGCAGTCATGATTCCCGCGACCGGCTGGTTGTTCAAGACGACGCCGACCGGCTTCCTTCCATCTGAGGACCAGGGCGCGATTTTCGGCGAAGTGATCCTGCCCGAGGGTTCGTCCGTGAACCTCACCAACGAAGTGACGCGCCAGGTCGAGGACGTGGTGCGCCAGACGCCCGGCGTCGATGGCATCATGTCGGTGGTGGGCTACAGCATGCTGGACGGTCAGGTGAAGTCCAATGCCGCCCTGCTGGTGCTGACGCTGAAGCCTTTCGCCGACCGCAAGGATCCCTCGCTCTCGGCCGAAGCCCTGATCGGCAGGCTTTCCATCCAGGGCCAGCAGATCCGGCGTGCCAACGTGATCTTCTACAATCTTCCTCCGATCATCGGCCTCGGCAATGGCAGCGGCTTCGAGTATCAGCTGCTGAGCATGACCGGCGCACCTGCCGCCGACATCGCGGCAGTGGCCCGCGGGCTCGTCTTCGCCTCCAACCAGAATCCGGTGCTGCAACGCGTCTTCACGACCTTTTCGGCCAGCACACCGCAGCTCTGGCTCGACATCGACCGCGACAAGGTGCAGACGCTGGGTATCCAGGTCTCCGATGTCTTCAGCACGCTGCAGGCGGTGCTTGGCAGTGCCTATGTGAATGACTTCAACCTGTTTGGCCGAACGTGGCAGGTTGTTGTGCAGGGCGAGGCGTCGGACCGCAGCAAGATCGACGACATCTACCGGATCAACGTGCGCAACAACAAGGGCGAGATGGTGCCGGTCCGCGCCTTTGCCGAGGCCAGCCTGATCCTCGGTCCGCAGTCGCTGATCCGCTTCAACAACCTGCGCAGCGCGACCATCAATGGCGGGCCGGCGCCCGGTTACAGTTCCGGCGAGGCGATCGCCGCGATGGAACAGACATCGGCCGCCGCGCTGCCCCAGGGCTACAGCTACGAGTGGACCGGTACCGCGCTGCAGGAGAAGGAAGCCAGCGGCAAGACCGCCATCATCCTGGGCCTGGCCCTGCTTTTCGCCTATCTCTTCCTCGTCGGCCTCTACGAGAGCTGGACCATCCCCATCGCAGTGCTGCTCTCGGTGACGGCCGGCATCATGGGTTCGATGCTGGCGCTGAAATGGTCGGGGCTCGACAACAATCTCTATGCCCAGATCGGGCTCGTGGTGCTGATCGCGCTTGCCGCAAAGAACGGCATCCTCATCGTGGAATTTGCCATGGAGCGCCGGCGCCAGGGACTCGGCATCGCCGAGGCTGCAACCGAGGGCGCCAAAGAACGCTTCCGCGCCGTGATGATGACGAGCTTCGCCTTCATCGCGGGTCTTGTGCCGCTGGTGATCGCCGAAGGTGCCGGCATGCTGAGCCGCCGTGGCGTCGGCACCGCCGTCTTCGGTGGCATGCTGGCCGCCGCACTGGTCGGCATCTTCCTTATCCCGCTGCTTTATGTCGTCTTCCAGTGGATGCGGGAGAAGGTGAAGGGAAAACCCAATGCACCCGCCACCGTGGTGGAAGCCGTGGCGCCATGACGACGCCCAACCGCTGGAAGCGCTATGCCGATTGGGATCAGCGGCCGCTACGGCTCGATCGCTTCGCGGCGGAAGACGCAGCCAACGGCTTCAGCGCCTTCTCCAGCCCTGCGGATCCGAAGCCCGGACTTGAGGTCAGCGGCGGCAAGGTCGTCTCGCTCGACGGCGTCCTCGAACATGACTTCGACATGATCGACCGGTTCATCGCGCGCCACCACATCGACGTGGCAATGGCACCCGAGGCCATGGCGATGGACTCCGCACAGCTGGCCCGCATGCTGGTCGACATGAATGTGCCGCGCGAGGACCTCGTCCGTCTCGCGCATGGCATGACCCCGGCCAAGCTCGCCCAAGTGGTGTCCCATCTCAACGCTCTCGAAATCGCCTTTGCCTATTCCAAGATGCGGGCGCGCCGCACGCCCGGCAACCAGGCGCATGTCACAAACGCCAAGGACGACCCGCTGCAGCTGGCAGCCGACGCGGCAACCGCAGTGGCCTTCGGCTTCGACGAGATCGAAACCACCATGCGGGTGTCGCGCAATGCCTGGTCCAACGCGCTGGCCTGCGCGGTGGGTGGCGCCGTCGGACGGTGGGGCACCTTGTTCCAGTGTTCCAGCGAGGAAGCCGAGGAACTGCGAATCGGAATGGCTGGCTTTACCTCCTATGCGGAAACCGTGTCCGTCTACGGCACCGAGAAGACCTTCATCGACGGCGACGACACGCCCTGGTCCAAGGCATTTCTTGCCGCGGCCTACGCCTCGCGCGGCATCAAGATGCGCTGCACATCGGGTGCTGGCTCCGAGTTGCTGATGGGATTCCATGAATCCAAGTCGCTGCTCTATCTCGAGGCGCGCTGCCTGTGCCTGCAGCGTGGCATGGGCGTGCAGGGTACCCAGAACGGCGGCATCGATGGCGCGCCGCTCTCAATGGCGAAGAGCTGGAGGACTATCTGGTGCTGCAGCGCGACTTCGAGGCCGATGGCGGGCTGACGCCGCTGCCGGAGGAACGGGCGCTGGACCTGCGCATGCAGGCCATTGCGGCCGTGTCAGCGGTCTTCGAGGAACTGGAGCTGGCGCAGCCGACGACCGAGATGAAGCAGAGCGTGGCCGTGGCTTCGGGATCGGACGAGACCCGCAGTTTCAGCCCGCGCGACGTGAGCTTCATCAGCGAGGCGATCAAGGACCGCGGTATCAGTGTGATCGACGTGATCAAGGCGCTCGCCCGGCGCGGTTTCCGCGAAGAGGCAGAGAACCTGCTCAATGTCGTGAAGCTCCGGGTTTCGGGCGACTACCTGCAGACCTCGGCGATGATCCGCGACGGCAAGGTCATCAGTGCGGTGAATGATCCCAACACCTATCTCGGTCCCGGCACCGGCTATCGGGTGACCGAGGAGCGGCGCCAGCAGCTGAACGCCATCCGCGACGTGCTCGACCAGAAGGAGGTACTGCGCTCGGAGGCGATGCACGAGAAGGAAGAGGCCCGGCGCATCCGGTATCGCAGTCTGGGCGCGGCCCTGCCCGGGACAGCGCCCGGCGATATCGTGATCGGCATCAGCCCGGCCTTCGGCCTGAAGCTGTTCCAGACCACAGCAGGCCACCGCCTGTCGGACGTCCTGCATGAGATCATGTCGGCGATCCGCGCGCGGGGGCTGACGCCACGGGTGGTACGCTTCCTGCACACTGCTGATACGTCCTTCCTTGGACTCTCCGCCGCCCGGCTGGCCGGCAGCGGCATCGGCATCGGGCTGCAGGCCAAGGGTACCGCCGTCATCCACAGCAAGGATCGGCTGCCGCACAACAATCTCGAACTCTTCTCCAACGCACCGATCACGCAGCTCGCCCATTACCGTGGGCTCGGCGCCAATGCCGCGGCCTATGCGCTGGGAGAAATGCCCGAACCGGTCGTCGTGCCGCAGCGGGGCGAGGCCATGGGTTCGCGCTATCACGCGCGGGTTGCGCTGATCTATGCGATCGAGACGGGACTCACCGCCGAGGGCGCCGCCCCGGAAGAGATCGAGGTGACATTGACGGGAGCGAAGCCATGACACTGAGCCGAAGCGACTATCCGCTTGCCGAGACCCAGCCCGAGCGGATACGGGGGAAGCGCGGCCTGTGCTTGACCGACATCACTCTCGATGCCGTGATGGCGGGCGATGTCACAATGGAAGATCTCCGCATCACGCCCCAGGCGTTGAGGGCCCAGGCGGACATCGCGCGGGATGCGGGGCGGCCGACACTGGCCCTCAACTTCGAACGTGCGGCTGAACTCGTCGATGTGCCCCAGGACTTCATCATGCAGGTCTATGAGCTGCTGCGACCTGGCCGTGCACGGTCCAGGGCGCAGCTCCTGGACGCCGCCGCGACCCTTCGCCGGGATTATGGCGCCGGGCGCATGGCCGCCTTCGTGGAGGAGGCCGCTTACGCTTATGAGGACCGCGGACTTTTCACCTATCGCTTCTGAGGATTGCCGATGAGCTGGAAGACCAAGTACCGTTCTCTCTACTACATGGGCGCGCCGGAACCGGACGATCCCGTGCTCGATCCCAAGGATACCGCGCTGCTCGTCATCGATGTCCAGAATACCTACCTTGAGCGCCCGGACCGGTCCCGGCTCTCGCCGGAAGATCAGCGCCGCTACGATCACTGGACGCCGTTCCATGATCGCATGCGGACGTCGGTCATTCCGAACACGGCAAGAATGCTTGACCTCGCCCGGCGCACGGGCATCGAGTGCGTCTTCGCCCGCATTGCATGCCATACGAAGGACGGGCGCGACCGTTCGCTGTCGCAGAAACTGCCGGGCTGGAACAACCTGCTGCTTCCAAAGGACGAGCAGCCCTCTCAGCTGGTGCCTGAACTTCAGCCAGTCGCGGATGAAATTGTGGTCACCAAGACGACGGATTCGGCGCTCACCGGTACCAATCTGCGCCTTATCCTGCATAACCTCGGCATCCGGACGGTGGTCTGCTGCGGCATCTTTACCGACCAGTGCGTCTCTTCAACGGTCCGCAGCCTGGCCGATGAAAGCTATGCGGTGATCGTGCTCGACGACTGTTGTGCTGCCGCCACGGACGACCTTCACGTCAAGGAGCTCGAGATCATCAACATGATCTACTGCCACGTCATGTCGAGTTCCGATCTTGCGCATCTCCTCGACCGGAGATCGAATTCCTGAGCAGAATCGCTCTTTACTCGGATGAAATTTTGGTGCTGAATTCGCGACGAGCCTTCCAATTGGAAGGCGCACCAGAATGATAATCAGGGAGTGAGATATGGCCAACGGCAGCAAGATGTCACGCCGCAATTTCATGCAGCAATCGGCACTCATGGCGGCAGCCTTCGCTGGCGCCGGAAGCATTCTGCCGGGCAGCGCGCAGGCGGCGCGCGAGAAGGAACTGAACATCCTGTGCTGGGAGGGCTATAACTCGGCCCAGGTGCTCGATCCGTTCCGCACCAAGACCGGAGCGACGGTCAAGGCGGAGTCGCTCACCAACGATCCGACCATGATCAACCGGCTGCGCGCCGGCGAGACGAATGTGTGGGACCTGATCAACGTCAACAATCCCTGGGCGCGCAAGGTGATGTTTCCCGAGAAGCTGATCAAGCCGCTCGACCGCGCGAGGTTCGAACCCTTCTTCGACAAGATGATGCCGGAGTTCAAGCCACCCTATAAGTGGGCCATGGACGATTCCGGCACGGAGCTGCTGGGCATGGCGCAGCGCTTCGGGCCCTACAGCTTCGTGGTCAACACCGACAAGGTGAGCCGTGCCACTGCAGAAGACCAGGGCTGGAATCTTTGGAACGACGCGGCGAATGACGGCAAGTACGGCATTCTCGAGTCGGACGACTGGAACGTCTTCTGCATCTGCTGCATCGCCGGCTTCGACCCCTTCAAGACACACTCGGACGAGGAAGTGGCGAAGTTCACCGAGACTGCCAAGCGCGTATTCAAGGGCGCCAAGGTGGTGGGCGACATTGCGACCATGAACCAGTCGCTGGTCGCTGGCGAGATTGACTTCCATCTGACGGGCGGCACCTACTCGGCCTCGCCCGCGCGCGCCGACGGTCATCCGGAAATCCGCGGCATCACGCCCAAGACAGGACCGATGGCCGGCGGCAAGGGCGGCATCTCATGGATCGAGATCACTTCAACGGTGAACAATCCGGAACTCTCGCCGCTGGCGGCGGACTTCCTCGAGTATGTCCAGTCGCCCGAGATGTCGCATACGGTGGCCTTTGCCGAAGGCACCTTCAATCCCGTATCGCAGATGGGCAATCCGGACTGTTTCAAGCTCTTCACCAAGGAAGAACTCGATGCGATCCAGTGGGACAGTCTCGCCGAGGAAATGTCGCGCTCGGTCGAATACGACATCGTGCCGGACTACGACAAGCTGCTCGACATCATGACGGCGGCCAAGCGCGAAGCATCAGGCGGCTGATCGCGTCACCATCGACACTGCCCCCTGCGATCCGCTCGCAGGGGGTCGTTTTTGCGGAGAGTGCCAGGACCCGATGCCCGATACCCAACCGATCCTCTCGCTCAAGGCGGTGCGCAAGATGTTCGGCCCGCAGGCAGCGGTCGACTCGATCGACCTCGACATTGCCGAGGGTGAGTTCTTCACCATCGTCGGGCCGTCCGGCTCGGGCAAGACCACCATGCTGCGCATGCTGGCGGGCATGGACACCCCGACCAGCGGCGACATCCTGCTGCGTGGCGAGCGCATCAACGACATTCCGGCCAACAAGCGGCCCACCTGCATGGTGTTCCAGTCACTGGCCCTCTTCCCGCACCGGACGGTGGGGCAGAACATCGAGTTTCCGCTGAAGATCCGCGGCGAGGCGCCGGAGAGGCGCAAGGCCCGCGCGCTGCAATTGATGGATCTTCTGCGCCTGCCGCAGTCCTACTACGGCAAGAACGTGCTCAAATGCTCCGGCGGCGAACGCCAGCGCGTGGCCCTGGCCCGCGCGCTGGCCTATGATCCGCAGATCCTCTTCTTCGACGAGCCGCTGTCGGCCATCGACTACAAGCTGCGCAAGACGCTGGAGAAGGAACTCAAGGACATCCATCGCGAGACGCGCAAGACCTTCGTCTACATCACCCATTCCCTCGAGGAGGCCATGGTGATGAGCGATCGCATCGGTGTCATGCGCGCGGGAAGACTGGTTCAGGTCGGAACGCCGCAACAAATCTACTCGACGCCCAATACGCGCTTCGTATCGGAGTTCGTTGGCGACGTGAATGTCCTGCCCGTGAGTATTGGCCATGACGGCAAGCTGCATGACGCCACCACAGGGCTTCACCTCAAGGCACCGCCAATCCCGCGGGACTTTGTTCAAGGTCACATGGTGATCCGCCCGGAATTCCTGCGCTTTCTCGAGTCGCCGGAACAGGCCGACAATGCCGTGTCCGGGCGCCTCTACAACGAATATGCCCTCGGGTCCCGAATCCAGTACCAGGTCCGCGTCGGCGACAGTGTCTTCGTGGTCGAGAAGCTCCGCCAGCAGCCCTTCACCGGAAGGCTCGATGACGAGGTGATCATCGGCTGGGATGCCCGGGACGCCATACTGGTGACGGACTGATCATGGCGCTCTCGCAAGGCACAAGATCCGCCATCCCGGTCATACTCTTCCTGCTGGCCGGCTTCGCCGCGCCCCTTATGGCAGTCATCTGGTTCAGCTTCATGCCGCCGCGCAGCTTCTCCTTTGCCGGCACGCCGACGCTCGAGAACTATGCGACGATCTTCGAAAGCACGAGCTACATTTCCTTCCTGTGGTCCCTTGGGCTTGCGGTCGTCACCGTCGTCCTGCTGGCGGCGATCTGCTACCCTGTTGCCTACGGGCTCGTACGCGTCTTTGGCAAATGGGCAACGCTGCTGACCCTGCTTTTCACCATTCCGCTCTTCGTCTCGGAGAACATCCGCCTCTATGGCTGGGTGCTGTTCCTGATCAAGAACGGCGTGCTGCTGGGCTCGCTCAAGTCGCTTTTCGGCCTTCAGCTCGAAAGCATGCTCTTCACCGTGCCGGCCATCGTGCTGGGCATGGTCTATGTCTACCTGCCATTCATGCTCTTTCCCATGACGCTCGGGATCAGCATGGTTCCCAATGAAACCCGCGATGCGGCCTTTGACCTTGGCGCAACGCGCTGGCAGGTCTTCAAGGAGGTGGAGCTGCCGCTGTCCATGCCGGGCGTGGTCATCGGCTTTCTGCTGACCTTCGTCCTCGCCGTCGGCTCCATTGCCGAGGCCAAGGTGCTGGGCGGGCAGAGCGTCATCCCGATCACCCACGACATCGAGATCGCCTTCACCTACTCGCAGAACTGGCCGCTCGGATCGGCACTGGCGGTTCTGCTGATGCTGGTGGTCGGTACGCTGGTCGTCCTGGCGCTTCGGCGCTTCGACCTCGATACATTCCTGGGGCGGAGATAGGCGATGGAGACGCGAGGCCAGCGCACCCGCCATGCCCTCATTACCGTCTGGACGCTTGCGGTCATCGTGTTCCTTTATCTTCCGACCATCTGCATCGCGCTCGCCTCGCTCACCGCCAGCCGCTACTTCCAGTTTCCCATCAGCAAGTGGGGTCTCGACTGGTGGGCCAAGACATTCAACTCGATCGAGATCCGCCAGCTGCTCTCGACCTCCATCACCATTGCCCTGTGCGTCACCGTCATCGCGGTTGTCATCGCCTTCTTCGGCGCCCTCGCCTTTGCGCGCTACGACTGGAAGGGACGTTCGGTCTACCAGAAGCTGATCCTGCTGCCGATCTTCTTTCCGCAGTCGGTGCTGGGGCTTGCCCTGCTTCTGTGGTTCAGCACACTGGGACTGCCGCTCTCCTGGAAGACCGCCGTCTTCGCCCATCTCGTGTGGATCGTGCCGGTGGTGACACTGGTGATCTCGATACAGGTCTACAGCTTCGATCCCGCGCTGGAAGAGGCCGCCTTCGATCTCGGCGCCACGCGCTGGCAGGTGCTGCGCGAGGTGACGCTTCCGGTGCTCTTTCCCGGGCTCTTCTCAGGCGCACTCTTCGCCTTCCTGCTGTCCTGGGGCAACTTTCCGCTGTCGCTCTTCACCACTGGCGCGGATACCACGGTACCGGAGTATCTTTATGCCAAGATGGTGGCTGGCTACACGCCCGGCGTTCCGGTGCTCGGCACCGTGTCGACCATCGGGGCGACGATCCTGCTCATCGGCGGTTATGGCTTGATCCTGGCCATGCGCCGCGCAAAGACTCAAGACGAGACTGGGAGAACATGATGACTCAATCGCTCAAGGGCCGCTCCGCCATTGTGACTGGCGGGTCCAAGGGAATCGGCAAGGGCATTGCCCGGGTCCTGGCCAATGCCGGCGCCAGGGTTGCGATCGTGGCACGCCACGCCGACCAAGCGGAAGCGGCGGCAAAGGAGATCGGCCACGGCGCCTTCGGCATCGCCGGCGACGTCACCTCCATGGCCAGCATGGAGAAGGTCATGAAGACCGTCGCCGACAAGAACGGTGGCCTCGACGTGCTCTGCGCCAATGCCGGCATCTTCCCGCCGGCCAAGCTGGAGGAGATGACCTCCGAGCAGTGGGACGAGGTGGTGGACACAAATCTGAAAGGCACCTTCCATTCGGTAAAGGCCGCCATTCCCTATCTCAAGACATCCGATCAGGGCCGCATCATCCTGACCTCGTCCATCACCGGCCCGGTCACCGGTTTTCCCGGCTGGACGCATTACGGTGCCACGAAAGCCGGACAGCTCGGCTTCATGCGTACCGCCTGCATCGAGCTGGCGCGCTACGGCATCACCGTGAATGCGGTTCTCCCCGGCAACATCCTCACCGAAGGCCTGATCGGCATGGGCGAGGAGTATCAGAAGACCATGGCCGCCTCGATCCCGCTCAAGAAGCTCGGCACGGTGGAGGACATCGGCTACGCGGCCCTCTACTTCGCCTCGAAGGAGGCAGGCTATGTCACGGGGCAGACCATCATCGTCGACGGCGGCCAGATCCTGCCGGAAAGCCTTGAGGCCCTGAACCAGGCCTGAGGGTATCAGCCGAACTTGCGCAGATAGTCCTCGCAGAGTCCCACGGTGCCGTCCGTGTAGGCAAGGCCCATGGATTTGGCGAGGTCGGTCTCGGCATGCGAACCAATCCACGCCACCAGCAGCAGACGGCGCAGCATCACGAAGGTGGGAATCTCCGCCTCGTCCTCGCGGCTGAGATCGATCACACGGCGATAGCCCGTCTTCCACGACTCGATGAGAGACGGCACCTGCGGCTCGTGCTCGTAGAAGGAGACCGGCGTCGCCGCGTCATACATGTACCAGCCGAAACCGCAGTCGTCGAAGTCGATGACCTTCACCGCCTTGCCGTCGATCAGCAGGTTGGCCAGCCGCAGGTCGCAGTGGATCAGTCCGAAGCGCTCCGGCCCCTTGCCGTAAGCGGCCAGCCGTCTGCCGATGAGATCCACGGTGCGGCCGAAGAGTCTCGCCCGCTCGGCGTCGACGCCCATGCCGTCGCGCCAGCGGCCCCAATGCGGCGTGTCTTCGCCGAGGCTGGTCTCGAAATCCCAGGTGAGCCGCGTGAACCAGGCCGGCCACTGCCATTGCCGCGCATGGAGATGCATGCGGGCCGTCACTTCTCCCAGCACTTCGAAGGGGCCAGAGAGATCCTGGCCGATACCGGGCTCGATGCCCGTCTCCCAGTCGAAGAGCACGATGTTGCGCGGCCGCGGCAGGCGGGCATGGCCCAGCTGCTGGATGATCTCGCCGTCGCGGCCCTTCACCGGCGCGGGCGTCACCACCACGCCGGTCTGGCGCAGATCGATGAGCCATGCCAGCTCCGAGGCGATCTAGGTGGCGTTCTCGGACAGGTTGATCAGCGCCACCGAGAGACCGTGCGGAAGATCGTAGTTGCCGGTGGCCGCCTGAGCCAGCTCGAGCAGGATCGGGAGCTGCTGGTCATGTGTGAGGGAGTGGAAATCGGTCACGGTCGTCCTCGTCAGGCCTGTCTTCCTTTCAGTCCTGCCAGAACCCGCTTGCGTTTCGCAAGTCCTCCGGTGCGCCCGGACAATCCTGTCACGTCAGGCCTGCTTCTGTGCCTGATGCAGGAGTTCACGCGCCCGTGGCATGGCCGCCTCGAAGCGCTCCATGATGTCGTTGCAGGTCTCGGGGCTCAACAGCACACCAGGCTTCCATTGCAGCACCCGCTTGTCGAGCGAGGAGAAGATGGCCCAGACACCGTGCTCATAAAGTGCGCGGGACACGAAGGTCGCGCCTTCCGGGTGAGTGTTGAACTCCAGACCGAGGATCACACCCTTCTGGCGCACGCCCGTGAAGATATCGCCATGGCGCTCGATCATCTTCTGCATGTTCGTGGCCATGAAATCTGTCACGGCCTGGACATTCGCGATCAGCTCGGGCCGTTGCAACATCTCGATTACCTTGTAGGCCACCATGCAGCCCAGTTCGGCACCACCGGAGGTGGAGATATGCGCCGCACCGTCTTCGTGGAGCCAGCCCCCCGCCTTCTCGTTCACCAGCGTGGCGCTGATCGGATAGAGGCCGCCCGAAAGCCCCTTGGCGGTGACCATGATGTCGGGCTGGATGCCGTAGGCCTGCCAGCCCCACATGCTGCCTGTTCGCATCAGGCCAGTCTGGACCTCGTCGGCGATGTACATGGTGCCGTGTTTCTCGCACAAGGCCTTGCAGGCCTGAAGATATCCCTCCTTCGGCATGGGAAAGCCATAGGTCGCAGGTATGGTCTCCATGATCAGGGCCGCGACATCATTGCCGCGCAAGGCACGCTCCATCGACTCGATGTCGTTGAAAGGCACCTGGATGAAAACGTCGGGCTGATCCGAGAGGAAGATTTTGGTGAAGCGGTCGTCGCCGGTCGCAACCGAGAGGCCGGAATGGCCATGATACCCCTTGATGATGGAGACGATCTTGCGCCGCCTGGTCGCATAGCGAGCACTCTTGATGGCGATGTCCACCGCCTCGGCGCCGCCGGGGGCGAAGACCGCATAGGCCATGCCCGGCGCGACCTTGACGAGGGCTTCCGCCAGCGCAACACGGGCCACCGACGGGAACCAGTGATTGCCGATGTCAAAATGATCGAGGGCAGTCTTGAGCGTCTCCACCAGCTCAGGATGGCGATGACCGAAGTTATAGGTTCCACCATTGAGATGCAGGTCGATCAGGCGGCGGCCCGACATGTCATAGAGGAAATAGCCCTCACGGCGGTCGATCACGAGATCAATGCCGGCCTTCAGCCAGAATTTGGTCTTGTCCGGGTTCCAGTAGCGGATGGCCTTGTCGAAGAGTTCCTGTTTCGACGCGAACCTAAAGAGACCGTAGTCGTGCATTGTGGCTCCTTTGGAAAAAGATCAGCCGGCGACGCCTGAACAGTGTCTGGAGCATGCCCGAATCCCGCTGTCAAACGGCAGCTTGGCTGGGCCGTCGCGGCCGCGGTTCTCGCCGGCCACAAGACGTTTGACCGTCCATCACTTGCCGTTTATGGGCAGTGGTCGGATATGGTGCTGCTCGTCAGCGATGCTTCTCCGGAAGGGGAGTTCCTGGAGGCCGTCAGGAACAGCGGAGCGCGCCTTCTGGTTGCCGGAGACGACGTGCGCCCCAAACCGGGCGCAACCTCTGATTAACCAGTTTTCTTAACGTTTTGGTGCCTATCTTGTGAGCGGCGGCACAGACATCTAAGAACGTCAGGTTGTAGGTCGCAAAGGGTGGAAGGGCCGCGGGAGCAGTCATGCTCAAGGACAGGGGAAGGACCTCAGGGCAAAGGGTCCGCAGCATCGCCATGGCGCTCGCTGCCGCCTGCACCCTGTTCACGCCGCATCCTGCCGCCGCCTTCGAATTCTTGGGCATCCATCTCTGGGGCGAGAAGAAGGATCCGCTCAAGGACGTCATCGTCGATCCTGTCAGCTATGAACCGGTCCTTGCGCTCGGCATCGACGATCCCAAGATGCTGCGCAGCCTGGAGCGGGCCTCGCTGCTGATCAACCAGAAGAATGTCCCGCCGTCCGGCACCGTAGGCCTGCTGCAGCGTGCCAAGGACGACCAGGCCAATCTGGTGGGCAAGCTCTACGAGGATGGCTACTTCGGCGGCCTGGTCAAGATCCGCATCGGCGGCCGACTGATCGAGGACATCTCGGTCATGGAAACCTTCGCTGACCCGAGCGGCACCGTACCGGTGTCGATCAGCGTCGATCCCGGACCGGTCTTCAGCTTTGGCCGCATAACGATCCGGGGCGGCCCGGGACGGATCGGGGCCGAGGATGTTGCCGCGGCCGGCCTGATCGGCGGCGCGGAAGCGTCGTCCAAGGTCATTCGCGCCGGAGCAGAGGCGCTGGTTCTCGCCTGGCAGAGGGAGGGCCATCCATTCGCCAAGATCGACGGCCAGGACGTCATCGCCGATCACGCGACGGACACGGTCGACGTGACCCTGCACGTCTCGCCTGGTCCCGCGGCCGTGATTGGTGACGTCATCATTTCGGGAACCGACCAGCTCGATCCCGACTTCGTGCTCCAGCAGGCGGATGTTCCCATCGGCGAACGATTTCATCCCGACATTCTCGAACGGACACGCAAGAACCTGGCCCGCATCCAGGCCCTGGGCAGCGCCATCGTGAGCACCGGCGACCGAGTCGATGCGCAGGGCCGCGTTCCCATCCTGATCGAGGTGTCGGAGCGCAAGCAGCGCAGCATCGGCGTCGGCGGCTACTATTCCACCACCGACGGACCGGGCGGCGAGTTCTTCTGGCAGCATCGCAATCTCTTCGGACGCGGCGAGACACTGCGACTCGAGGCCGAGGCGGGACGTGAATTCACCTCCGGCGGCTACAACAATTTCGACACCTACAACTGGCGCGCCGGGTTCGACTTCCTGAAACCAGGCATCTACGGGCCGCGCGTCGACTGGATTGTCAGCGGCGAAGTGCTGCAGGAAGATACCAATCCCTACTTCCGCCGCGGCGGCGTCTTCGAGACAGGCCTGTCCTATCGCTACAGCGAGCAGCTGACCCTGACAGCGGGCATCTCCTACGACTATGCGCACATCGAGGATGCCTATGGCGACGGCGATTTCTCGACCTTCAGCGCACCACTCACCGCCACCTATGACTCGCGCAATTCTGCAATCGATGCGACGTCGGGCATCTACGCATGGCTCCTGGCCGAGCCGCAATACGCGATCAACACCAGCAGCCCGTTCTTCACCGGCGATGCCGAGCTCAGGCTCTATCACGCTCTCGACGAAGATGCGCGTTTCGTGCTCGCCGCGCGCGGCCGCGTGGGGTCCATCCTTGCCGCGGATATCGAAGAAATCCCGGCCCACCGCCGCTTCTATGCGGGCGGTGGCGGATCGGTACGCGGCTATGAATATCTGGGCATCGGTCCGCGGCTCGAGGGGTACGGACCAACCGGTGGCCTGTCGCGCGTCGAAGGTTCGCTCGAAGCCCGCATCAAGGTTACCGATACCATTGGCATCGTGCCTTTCGTCGATGCGGGTTACGTGGCCGAGAACACGATCTTCACCGGCAATGAGGAGTTCCGCTGGGCCGCTGGCCTTGGCCTGCGTTACTACACGGCTGTCGGTCCGATCCGTCTCGACGTCGCCATCCCGATCAATCCTGACGACGGCGATCCGAACTACGCGCTGTATTTCGGCATAGGACAGAGCTTCTGATGAAACGACTCCTCGCCATCATCCTGCTCGTCGCCTCAATGCTGGCCGGACCGGCGTCCGCACAGGAAGCTGCGAAGGGGTTCGTGGAGGGATTGCTCGAAAGCGTTCTTGCCGCCGAGGGCCGCAGTCTCAGCATCGAGGGCGTGGGCATCTCCCTCACCGGCGATCTCACCGTCGCGAAGGTCACGGTCCGCGATGGCAATGATGCCTGGCTCGAGATCGAGCAGCTTTCGCTGGTCTGGCGCCCGCTGTCCCTGTTCTCCAAGCAGCTCGACATCACGTCGCTCACGGCCGGCAGGGTTCACGTGAAGCGCATGCCGCAGTCGCCGGAGGGCAAGGTTGCGGCGCCGCCCGAACTCACCGACCTGCGCGCCGCCGTCATCCGGCAGCTTGACATCAGCCGGCTGCAGATCGACCAGCCGGTGCTTGGCCAGGACGTCGAGATGAAGCTCGCCGGTTCGGCCGAGATCACCGCCTCGCCCATCGAGATCCGGGCCGACATGACGGCCTCGCGCCTCGATGGTCGAAGAGGCGATCTCAATGCCCGCGTCGTGCTCGATCCGCAGACCCGGCAGATCACGCTCGATGCTGGCTTCTCCGAAGATGCCGATGGCGTCATCGCCAATCTCCTGGCACTGCGCGGCGATCCCTCCGTCGACGCAAGGCTCTCGGCAGCAGGTACCTTTGCCGACTGGTCCGGACGCTTCAGTCTTGCGCTGAACCAAAAGGAGAGCTTCGCGGGATCTGCCACGGCGGCGTCAGATTCGCTTGGCCAGACCATTACCCTGACGGGCGGCGGTGAGCTTGCACCGCTCCTGCCGCAATGGCTCGAGAGGCCTTTCGCCGGGGTCTCCACCCTCTCGGCAAGGGTGCTGGTACCCAAGGGCGCCGGCGCTGCCGACATCGACCACGTGAGCCTTGATGGTGCCGCCTACGGGTTCCGCATGGCCGGCGTGGCCGACTGGACCGGCACGCGCAACAACCTGACGGCCGAACTGATCGCAAAGGATCCTGCCTCAACCTTCGAGTTGCCGCGTTCGGCGCTGCTCGGCAACGGCACGGTGGCTGGACTTCAGCTCCGCGCACAAGTCGAAGGCGCCTATGCGTCGCCGGCCTGGCGTGCTTCGGTCGCCTGGGCCTCGCTCGCGGCTGACCGGCTCGGACTGGAGCGGATGGAGGCCACGCTTCAGGGCCAGGGCATCGGCCCCGTGACCTTCAATGGCGATCTCGCAGCGGATGTCTTCCAGGGTCGTAGCGGCACGCTTCCTCCCGCATCGCTGGGCCCCCTGAAGGGCAGCATCACCAGCACCCTGCGCGACGGCGGCAAGCTCGACATCGCGCAGACCGCATTGACCGTCGGCGCGGTTGCGCTCGGAGGCAGCGGGACGATCGAGACGGCAACCGGCAGTTTCGACCTGCGGATTCAGGGCAAGGCCGACAGTCCCCAGACCGGCATTGC
>JAPLOT010000543.1 GCA_026400595.1 Alphaproteobacteria bacterium
GCGGCAAGGACTCGCCGCCGCGCGCCAGCGCCACATAAAGGCCGGCGAGATCGGTCAGCCGCGTGCCCGCGCCGCCGAGGCCTACGGCAAGGCCGGGTCCCGCGTTGCGCGGCAGCACGAGATTGGCCCCGGCATTGGCAAAGCGCGCCGCCAGCCGGTCGGGTCCCACCGCGTTGAGGATCTGTAGCGCCGGTACGTTGAGCGACTGCTGCAGGGCGGTGCGCACCGTCACCGTGCCATGGAAGGCCTCGTCGAAATTCTCCGGCGCATAGGCGCCATAGCGGACGGCGCGGTCGTCGATCAGCGTTTCGGGATGAACGATGCCGTCCTCGAAGGCCAACCCGTAGATGAAGGGCTTCAGGGCCGAGCCCGGAGAACGGAGCGCCTGCGTGAGGTCCATCTGTCCGGCCCGCCGGGTGTCGAAATATCCCGTGCCGCCGACATGGGCCAGGACCTCGCCGCTTTCGTTGTCCGCCACGATCATGGCCACCGCGGCGCCCGAGCCCACCGCATGGGCGCGCTCGCGCGCCAGCGTTTCGAGCGAGGCCTGCAGATCGCGGTACAGCGTCGTCGTCTCCACCGTTCCATCGGCCGCCTTGCGGGCCAGGCGCTCAGCCACGTGGGCGGCGAGCATGGGGAAGGCCTGCCGCGCCCGGGGCGCCGCCTCGAGCCGCGCGGCTGCGGCCTGATCCGTATTGATGGCGCCGTCGCCGGCAAGCCTGGCGATCACCCGGTCGCGCGCCTTGACCGCCGCGTCCGGCCGGCGGTCCGGCCGCCGCGACTCGGGCGCCTGGGGGATGGCAACGAGGAGTGCGGCTTCGGCGGTCGACAGCCGCTTGGGCTCCTTGCCGAAATAGGCCAGCGAGGCGGCCCTGATCCCTTCGATGTTGCCGCCATAGGGCGCCAGCGTCAGATAGAGGTTCAGGATCTCGTCCTTGCTCAGCTGCCGCTCCAGCTGCACGGCGCGCACCATCTCCGCCAGCTTGTCGCTGAAGCGCCGCGCGGGCCGCGGCTCCAGCAAACGCGCCACCTGCATGGTGAGCGTCGAGCCGCCGGAAACGATGCGCCCGTTCCGGATCGCCTGACCCGCGGCGCGCAGCAGCGCCAGCGGATCGATGCCGTGATGCGAGCGGAAGCGCTTGTCCTCATAGGCCACGAGCTGGTCGAGGAAGCGCCGGTCGACGTCGGCGACGGTCACCGGCAGGCGCCAGTAGCCGCCCTTGGTGATGAAGGGCCGCAGCAAGTGTCCGTTGCGGTCCACCACCAGCGTCGAATAGGCGATGTCATTGCCCAGCGGCGGCGGCCCGAGCCGCTGCAGCGGCAGGGCCACGGCACTGGCCACCAGCAACAGGCCAAGCAGCCCGACATAGAGCCGCAGCGGCCAGGGGCTCGCCCGTGTCATCTCACGGGCTCTTGACCGTCACGCTTCCGGTGGCGGTGCGCGCATTGACCTCCGGCCTGTACATGTCCTCGACGAAGGCGCCCGGATGCACGTAGCGGCCCGGCGCCACCGCCCGCACCATGTAGGACATGGTGGCGGAGGAGGTATTGAAGGAGGCCACGAAGCGGTCGTCGCGGAACTCGGTGTAGGGCACGTAGCTCAGGTCCGAGAGCCAGGGCAGGCCCGCCGTACTCCCCGACGAGATGAGCGTGGGGTTCTCGATCTCGAAGCCTGCGGGAAGGGCATCGACCAGCAGGAAGTTGCCGTTGAGGCTCTCGCCGCCCTGTGCTGCCACCGTGAGCACGACGACCAGCCGCGTGTTCTGTGCCACCTCGGCCGGATCGACGGGCTCGCCGGCCGTGGTGTAATAGTCGCGGCTGATGGTCAGGCCGTTCTGCGCTTCGGGCTCTGCGACATCCGGCGAGCCGGTGACCGAAACCACGGCCCGGACCGCATCCTTCCCGGTGTTGACGATGCGCACGTCCTTCTCCAGTTCGCTGGCCGTGAAGGTCTTGTTCAGCGCGCCGCGATGCGCGGTGCCATTGTCATCCAGCGTGATGTTCTCCGCCTCCCGCACGATGGCCCGTGCGGCCAGAACCATCCACGACATGTCCTGCGTCGAGGCATAGCTCGTACGGGCCCGCTCCACCTCGATGGCCGACATGGCCGTGCTGATGATTTCGGGCTTGGCCTTTGAATCGGTGGCCAGCGCAAGGATTGCCGAGGCATCGCGCAGCACGCTGCCATAGTCGGGGCGGTAGCCGCGGTTGGTGGTGGTCTCCACGGCGTTCATGAGGGCCGCGTTGGCCGAGGCGAAGGCAACATCCGCACGCGCGGTGTCGCCCAGCATCGCAAGCGCGGCGCCCATCTGGGCGCGCGCCAAGGGTGAGCCGAAGTCATTGATGCGCGTATCCGTCAGGTACTTGAGGTCGCCGACGGGTGCGCGTCCGGCGCGCGCCAGCACATAGAGGGCATAGGCCATGTCCTGGCCGGAACCCGCCTGGATGTCGGGCGCATTGCCCACCATGTTGCGCAGGTAGTCGACGCCGCTCACCAGCACGTCTTCCGGCACCTCGAAGCCCTTCTCGCGGGCGCGCAGCAGGAAGTCGGTCACGTAGGACGAGAGCCACAGGTTGCTGTCGTCGCCATAGGCCGACCACAGTCCGAAGGCGCCATTGCCCGACTGCCGGTTCACCAGGCGTGCGACGGCGGCCTCCATGCGCTCCTTGATGCCGCCGTCCAGCCGGTCGGGATCGATGCCGAGATCGCTCAGATAGAGCAGGGGCATGGCCCGGCTCACCGTCTGTTCGGAGCAGCCGTAGGGATAGCGGTCGAGATCGTTCACCAGGCCAGCCGCATCGAGTTCCGGCAGCGGGTTTACCGACAGCGACAGCGAGGTCGTGCCGCGCACCATCTCGGCCAGCAGATCCTGGTTGAGCGTGAGCGCCCCGCCATTGCCCGCGAGCTGCAGGGTCCGCCGCTTCGTCACCAGCGGGTTCGACGGCTTGATGCCCAGCGTATAGGTCTGGTCGAGAATCATGTCGCCCGGTCCCTTGACCGTCACCACGATGCTCGCAATGCCCGGCGCGCGACCGGTCACGGGAATCGAAACGGTCGAGCGATTGCCGGCGGGACCGACATCGAGCTTGCGGATCTTGTCTGTGACGTTCATCGACAAGGGGCCGTCGATCGAGATGCCGACCGTATAGTCGCCGGCCGGCGCCTCGGCGTTGATGAAGTCGAGACGGAGCCTTGACGAGTCGCCCACGGCGAGGAAGCGCGGCAGCGTGCCGGCGATCACCAGCGGATCGCGCACCACCACGTCCTTCGCGGCATGACCCACCTTGGTCTTGCTCCAGGCGACGGCCATGACGCGCACCGTGCCGTTGAAGGCCGGGATCTCGAAGTCCACGGTCGCCGTGCCGTCGGGACCTGTCCTGACGATGCCGGAGAACAGCGCCAGCGGCGGCTGGGTCGGCGGCGGCGCGTTGAAGGCCGCTCCGCCGTCGCCGCCCGAGCGGATCCGGCCACGCTCGCCCTGCATGCCGTCGATCAGCACGCCATAAATGTCGCGCAGTTCCGCCGAGAGCCGCTTCTGGTCGAAGTAGTAGTTCTCGGGCGCCGGCGGATTGTAGCGTGTCAGGTTCAGGATGCCGACATCGACAGCCGCAACCGTGATGAAGGCCTCCTCGTTGGCGCCCAGATTGTCGAGCTTGACGGGAACCTGCAGGCGCTGGCGCGGCTTCATCACCTCGGGCGCGGTCAGAGTCACGCCGATGGTGCGCTCGGCGCGGCCGATGCCGAACCACGCGACACCCACGGCGCGGGCCGGCATGCGCTTGG
>JAPLOT010000456.1 GCA_026400595.1 Alphaproteobacteria bacterium
GACGAACGCCTGGACGCGCGGCGCGAAGAGCCGCTCAGCCGCGAGCAGGGCCACGACCTGACCGGCGTGCTGCGGCGTGCCGGCGGCGATCCGGTCCGGGTCTACAACGGGCGCGACGGGGAGTGGCTCGCCCATGTGGCGGAGGCCGGCCGCAAAACGGTGTCGCTGCGCTGCGAACGGCGCATCGCCGATGTCCGGCTGCCGCCCGATGTCGACTATGTCTTCGCGCCGCTGAAGCATGCCCGCCTCGACTATGTGGTGCAGAAGGCCACCGAACTGGGGGCGCGGCGGCTGGTGCCGGTCATCACGCAGCGGACCATCGCGGAGCGGGTCAACCTGGAGCGGATGCGGGCCAATGTCGCGGAAGCCGCCGAGCAGTGCAATCTCGTCTTCGTGCCGGAGGTGCTGGAGCCGCGCAAGCTGGCGCAGCTTCTGCGCGACTGGGATCCGGAGCGGCGGCTCATCTATTGCGACGAGACGGCGGCAAACCGGAATCCGCTGGCGGATCTGAAGGGCCTGGCAGCCCCTGCGGCCGTCCTCATCGGCCCCGAAGGCGGCTTCACCGTCGAGGAACGGGCCATGCTGCAGGGCCTTGCCTATGTCACGCCGATTTCACTTGGCCCGCGCATCATGCGGGCCGATACCGCCGCAGTCGCGGCCCTGACCGTGGTGCAGGCCATGCTGGGCGACTGGGGCAATCCCGCCGCCTGACATCACGAATCGTGATGGAAGCCCCGCAAATCTTTGTCTTGCCCGTTCCAATGCGCCCGCCTACATCGGTCCTCCCGAAGCAACCAGGACGTTTCCCTTGAGTGGTCCGTCGCCCGATACTCCGCTGGCCCGCGTGCCGATCGACAGCAAGGCACAGCTCGTGGCCTATCTCGAGGACGGCAACAAGCCGCGCGAGGCCTGGCGCATCGGGACGGAACACGAGAAGTTCCCCTTCCTGACCGACACGCTGCGGCCCGTTCCCTATGACGGCGAACGCTCGATCCGGGCGCTGCTCGAAGGCCTGCGCGACCGCTTCGGCTGGGAGGGCGTCTACGAGGGTGCCAACATCATCGCGCTCTCCGATCCCAAGGGCCTGGGCAACATCTCGCTGGAGCCGGGCGGGCAGTTCGAACTCTCGGGCGCGCCGCTCAGCACCGTGCACGAGACCTGCGAAGAGGTTCACGAACACCTGACCCAGGTGCGCGAGGTGGGCGACCGGCTGGGCATCGGCTTTCTCGGCCTGGGCGCCTCGCCGGTCTGGACCAGGGCCGAAACGCCGGTCATGCCCAAGGGCCGCTACGGCATCATGGCGCCCTACATGGACAAGGTGGGCCGCTATGGCCGCGACATGATGTTCCGGACCTGCACGGTGCAGGTCAATCTCGATTTCGCCTCGGAAGCCGACATGGTGAAGAAGCTGCGCGTGTCGCTGGCGCTGCAGCCGGTGGCGACGGCGCTGTTTGCCAACTCGCCCTTCCTGGAGGGCAAGCCGAACGGCTATCTGTCCTTCCGTTCCGAGGTGTGGCGCGACACCGATACGGCCCGCTCCGGCATGCTGCCCTTCGCCTTCGAGGAGGGCTTCGGCTTCGAGCGCTATGTCGACTATGCGCTCGCGCTCGACGTGCCGATGTACTTCGTCATTCGCGACGGCAGGTTCATCAACACCGCCGGCGAAAGCTTCCGCCAGTTCATGGCGGGCAAGCTGCCGCAATTGCCGGGCGAGCGCCCCGTCATGAAGGACTGGGCGGACCATCTCACCACCATCTTCCCCGAGGTGCGCCTCAAGAAATATCTCGAAATGCGCGGCTGCGATTCCGGCCCGTGGCGCCGTCTCTGCGCGCTTCCGGCGCTGTTCGTGGGCCTGCTCTACGACCCGTCCTCGCTCGATGCCGCATGGGATCTGGTGAAGCACTGGACGGCCGAGGAACGCCAGGCGCTGCGCGATGCCGTGCCGCGCGAGGCGCTGCATGCGAAGATCCGCGGGCGCAGCGTTCAGGCGATCGCCCAGGACGTTCTCGCCCTGTCGCGCGCCGGGCTGGAGGCGCGCGGGCTGCAGGGCTGCAAGGGCCGCACCGAGGCCGCCTTCCTCGACGTGCTGGACGAGACGGCTTCAACGGGGCGCACCGCGGCGGAGAATCTCCTGGCGCTCTACAACGGAAGCTGGGGCGGCAACATCGACCGGGTGTTCCGCGACTTCGCCTATTGAATCAGTTCGCAGGCTGTGCCTGCGCCGCTTCGACGGCGGCCGTGTCGCCCGTGACGGCGACATAGATATCGGCCAAGAGCCGGCCGATTCCATCCACCGCCGTTGTCGAACTGTTCACTGCCACGGCGATGACCAGGTCATGCTTCGGGAAGTAGCTGTAGAGGGCGCGGGCGCTGATGGTTTCGCCCTCGTAGGCCCAGATCGTCTGGTCGGGACCG
>JAPLOT010000023.1 GCA_026400595.1 Alphaproteobacteria bacterium
ATAACCGGGACTTATGTGTTTCCACATGACCACCTCTGGCATTCTCCTGCCGGTCTGGACCCGCACGGTCCATGACGAGGTGATGCTGCATTGCGCCAGGATCGGCTTCAAGCCCTAGTTTCTCTCCGTTTTGTAAGTTGAAACAGGCTCCTGCGGGGGCCACTGCTGCATGTTGATCTGGAGAACGAAATGACGATCCACGCCAAGAACATCAATGTCGCCGAAGTCGTGAAGGCCGACATCGAACACCATTTCCATCCCTTCACGGACCACAAGGCGTTCCACGCGGAAGGCGGCCCGCGGGTGATGACCCAGGCGGATGGGATCTGGATCTGGGATGCCAAGGGCAACAAGCTGCTCGATGGCATGTCGGGCCTGTGGTGCGTCAATGTCGGATACGGCCGCAAGGAGCTGGCCGAGGTCGCCTATCGGCAGATGCAGGATCTGCCATACTACAACACCTTCTTCAAGACGACCACGGTGCCGGCCACCGAGCTGGCCGCCAAGATTTCCTCGGTGATGCCGGAGCGCTTCAAGCACATTTTCTTCACCAACTCGGGCTCCGAATCCAACGACACCATCGTGCGCTTCGTGCGTCACTACTGGAAGCTCAAGGGCAAGCCCTACCGCCAGCATTTCATTGCCCGCACACGGGGCTATCACGGCTCCACCATGGTGGCGGCAAACCTCGGCGGCATGCAGGGCATGCATGAGCAGGTCGGCACCGAGTTCCCGGGCTTCCACCATGTGCAGCAGCCTTACTGGTATGACTTCGGCGGCGACAAGACGCCTGAGGAATTCGGCCTCGAGGCGGCGGCTGCGGTCGAGAAGAAGATCCTGGAAGTCGGCCCCGACAATGTCGCCGCCTTCATCGGCGAACCGATCCAGGGCGCCGGCGGCGTGCTCATCCCGCCGTCCACCTACTGGCCGGAGGTGCAGCGCATCTGCCGCAAGTATGGCGTGCTGATCATCTCCGACGAAGTGATCTGCGGTTTTGGCCGCACCGGCAACTGGTGGGGTTTCCAGTCGCTGGGTTTCGAGCCGGACATCGTTCCGATGGCCAAGGGCCTGTCTTCAGGTTACCTCCCGATCGGTGCCGTGGCCTTCGCCGACCACATCATCAAGGACTTCTTCGAGCTGGGCGGCGAGTTCTACCACGGCATGACCTATGCCGGGCATCCGGTTGCCGCCGCCGTGGCCCTCAAGAACATCGAGATCCTGGAACAGGAAAAGCTGGTTGACCGCTGCCGCGAGCTTGGACCCTATTTCGCTCAGGCGCTGGCCTCGCTGCGCGACCATCCGATCGTGGGCGAGACCCGGTCCATGGGCCTCATCGGTGCCATCGAGCTGTCCAGCAACAAGGCCAAGCGCAGCCGCTTCAAGGATTCCGGCCGCGTTGGCACCAAGTGCCGGGACTACTGCTTCAAGAACGGGCTGATCATGCGGGCATGCTGGGACACGATGGTCCTCGCTCCGCCTTTCGTCATCACCAAGAAGGAAATCGACGAACTGGTTCGCCTTGCGCGGCTCGCTCTCGATGCAACCTACGCGGATGTGAAATCCGAGATGGAGTAAGTGAGGATTTATCGAGCGAATTCGCCGACTGCCGTGATGGGGGCCCGACTGGGTCCGGGCGGCAGCCGGCGCACCAACCGGCACCAGAATGCGCCAGAGAGCGACGTGCCAGACAACACCTCAGAGGGGTAACCAACATGAGTGCTTATCGTCCGAAGTTCAGGCCGAACCGGCGCATGGTGCTGAAGGGCACTGCTTCGCTGGCTGCAGGCCTCACCATCCTCCCGCGCTTCTCCATGGCCGAAGAGGAAAAGAAGCTCAATTTCTACAATTGGGATACCTATATCGGCGAGAACACGCTCGCCGACTTCAACGAGGCGACCGGCATCGAGGTGCGCCTCGATCTCTTCGCCGACAATGACGAACTCTTTGCCAAGCTCAAGGGCGGCAACCCGGGCTATGACGTCATCGTTCCGACCAACGACAATCTGGAGCGCATGATCAAGGCCAACATGGTCATGCCGCTGGATCACGCGAAGATCCCGAACATGGCCAACATCGACGAACCCTTCAAGGATGCCGGCTTCGATCCGGGCCGCAAGTTCTCGGTTCCCTACATGTGGGGAACGCTGGGCATCGGTTACCGCAAGTCCAAGGTGGCCGAGCCGGTCGACAGCTGGAAGATCCTGCTCGACTCCGATCAGTATGCCGGCAACATCGCGCTGCTGGGCGACGCCTCGAACTGCCTCGGCGCCACGCTGAAGTACCTCGGCTATTCCTGGAACTCGACCAACATCGAGGAACTGAAGAAGGCCGAAGCGCTGCTCATCGCCCAGAAGAAGAACATCAAGGTCTTCGCCGACGACAACGGCCAGGATCTTCTGGCTTCTGGCGAAGTGGATGCCTGCATGGAATGGAACGGCGACATCAAGCAGGTCATCACCGAAGACGAGGACCTCGCCTACGTGGTGCCGACCGAGGGCTCGCTGCTCTGGCAGGACACGCTCGCCATTCCGGTGGGCGCGCCGCATCCGTTGAATGCCCATGCCTTCATCAACTTCGTGATGGGTGCGGAAGAGGGCAAGCACATCGCCGAGACGATCCTTTACGCAACGGCCAACAGGGCCGCGAAGGAACTCATGCCGGAAGATTACCGCAACAATCCGGTGATCTTCCCCTCGGCCGAGATCATCGCCAAGTGCGAACCCGGCCTCTATCTCGGCGAAGAGGCCACCAAGGTCCGCGACGAGATCTGGACCAGGGTTCTCGCGGCCTGAGCCACAACGCCTTGCGACGGGCGGCGGGATCATCCGCCGTCCGGTTTTCCTTCCCTGACTGATCATGGTCAAGAGCCTGCATCCGCCACGTCTGCCGCTGGAAGTGTTGCAGGACTTTCTGCTTGACCGCTACGGCCTGACGGCAGCGTGGCAGCCGCTCGAGGGCGAGCGCGATCAGAACCATCGCCTCACCGTCGAGGGCGGGCGCTCCTACGTCTTCAAGCTATGCAATCCGGAGGAGGGCGATGCCATCATCGCCTGCCAGGCCTTGCTGCTTGAGCATATCGCGCGCTGCGACGTCGCCTTGCCGGTGCCGCGCCTCATCCGCGACCGGAACGGAGAGGCTCTGCCGGTGCTTCCCTTCGATGGCCTGACCTATCCGGTCATGCTGCTGTCCTATCTGCCCGGCCATGTGATCGGGGAGGCCGACCTTCCGCCAGCCGCCTTGCGGCGCCTGGGCGAGATGCTCGCGCGACTCGGCGTGGCGATGCGCGGCTTCATTCACGGCGCACCGGCCGGAAGGCGCCTCGTCTGGGACACGCAGCATGCCGGCGACCTGGCGGACCATGTCGAGGGTCTACTTCCGGAAGACCGGCCCCTGGCCCGCGAGGTCCTGTCCACGCATCGGGTGCTGACCGTGCCGAAGCTTGCGAAGCTGCGCAGCCAGATCATCCACGGCGACATTCATCCCTACAACACCCTTATGTCCGATGATGCAACGATCACCGGCCTCATCGACTTCGGCGACCTCGTGCATGCGCCGCTGGTGCAGGATCTGTCCAACGCCGTTTCCGACTTCCTCTTTCCCGGCCGCGATCACGCCGCCACCATCTACGAGATGGTGCGGGGGTACTGCCGGGCCGCGCCGCTGGAAGAGTCGGAAACCGAGGTGATCCTCGACATGATCGAGGTGCGCCTGCTGATGACGGCACTGGTCGAGAGCCTCAAGGCGAGCATGGGCATTTCTCCGCAGGGCTACTTCGGACAGTTCAACAGCCGGGCCATCCCCCTGATCCGCGAGTTGCGGACCATCGGCCGCGACGGCCTTCATGCGACGATCCGCCGGGCGGCCGCCTTCCCCCCGGCAGCGGCTGCGGCGCGGTCGGGAGATATCCTCGACCGCCGCCGCCAGGTCATGGGGCAGAAGCCTTACGTCTTCTACGATCCGCCGCTTCACCTGGTGCGCGGGGAAGGCATCTGGCTTTTCGATGAAGCCGGCCGGCGCTTCATGGACTGTTACAACAACGTGCCATGCGTGGGGCATTGTCATCCCTATGTGACCGAGGCCATTGCCCGGCAGGCGCGGAAGCTGAACACCAACACGCGGTATCTGACGGATGAATCGATCATCTATGCCGAGCGGTTGATCGCGCTCTCGCATGATAGTCTGGGTGCCGTTGTCTTCGTGAACTCCGGCAGCGAGGCCAATGACCTGGCCTGGCGCATGGCGAAGGCCTGGACGGGCAATCGTGGCGGCCTCGCGATGGAATTCGCCTATCATGGCGTCTCGGAAGCCATCGATGCCTTCTCGCCGTCCAATGCGCCAGCAAGCTGGAATGCACCGCATATCCGGCTGCTTGCGCCGCCAGATGACTATCGCGGCCCCTACCGACGGGGGGAGCCGGGACTGGCCGAGGCCTATGCGGCCATGGCTGACGCGCCGATTGCCTCGTTGCAGGAGAAAGGCTTCGGCCTGGCCGCCTTCATGACCGACTCCGCTTTCATGACGAACGGCATCCTCGATGTCGCGCCGGGTTACCTGCAGGCGGTTGTCGACCGGGTCCGTGCGGCGGGAGGACTGTTCATCGCCGATGAGGTGCAGTCCGGTTTCGGCCGCATGGGCACCCATTTCTGGGGCCACCGGCATCATGGCGTGGTGCCCGACTTCATCACCATCGGCAAGCCGGCGGGCAACGGATACCCCGTCGGTGCGGTGATCACCCGCCACGAGATCCTCGAGAACTTCCTCAGGAATGGGCCGTTCTTCTCCACCTTCGGCGGCGGCAATGTCGCCTGCGCGGCGGGGATCGCGGTGCTCGACGTGGTGCGCGACGAGGGTCTGGTGGAGAATGCCCGCGTCACCGGCGACGACTTCCGCGACGGGCTGCGCGGCCTGATGCAGCGCCATGGCCTGATCGGCGACGTGCGGGGCGTCGGCCTCGCCA
>JAPLOT010000335.1 GCA_026400595.1 Alphaproteobacteria bacterium
CCTGGCGCGCGAAGCTGCATCACTTCTACGATCCTTTGCCCACGGTGGAACACTACGGAGCCGCGATGGTCTCGGCCTGAGCTCCGCCAAGGAACCGTCAACCATTCGGGCCTAACCTCAAGCCCATGTCCGGCTATGCCACAGCCTTCGCGCCCGATGCCGCCGATGCCGCCAGCCGCTGGCTGGCGAGCCTCAGGTCGGAGCGCCGCATGTCGCCGGCCACCATCGAGGCCTATGCCCGCGACCTCGGGCAGTTTGCCGCCTTCCTGGCCGATCACCTGGGCGGGGCGCCGACCATCTCCGATCTCGAAAGCCTCACGGTCTCCGACTTTCGCGCCTTTCTCGCCCGCCGCCGCACGGGCGGCGCGGTAAGCCGGAGTCTCGCCCGCCAGCTGTCGGCGCTCCGCGGCTTCTACCGCCACGCGGAGCGCACAGGCCGCTTCCGCAATGCCGCCATCTCGGCCCTGCAGTCGCCCAAGCTGCCGCATGCGGTCCCCAAGCCGCTCAGCGTCGCGGCGGCCCGCACTGTTGCCGAGGCCGATGCCCTGGCGGATGCGGACACGCCGCGCTGGGTCGTTGCCCGCGACAGCGCCGTGCTCACGCTCCTCTATGCCTGCGGCCTGCGCATCTCCGAGGCGCTGGCCCTCACCCCGACGGCTGCGCGCGGCAATCCGCTCTCCATCACCGGCAAGGGCAACAAGACCCGCCTCGTGCCGGTGATCCCGGCCGCGCGCGCGGCCATCGACGACTATCTGGCGCGCTGCCCCCTGAGCCTGAGGCCGCATGAGCCCATGTTCCGCGGCGTGCGCGGCGGACCCCTGAACGCCCGCAACATCCAGCTGCTGATCGAACGCCTGCGCGGCGCCCTCGGCCTGCCCGAAACGGCAACGCCGCATGCGCTCCGCCATTCCTTCGCCACGCATCTTTTGGGCAATGGCGCCGATCTCCGCGTGATCCAGGAACTGCTTGGCCATGCCAGCCTCTCGACCACGCAGATCTATACCGAAGTCAACCGCGCTCATCTCCTCGAGCAGTATCGCAAGGCACACCCAAGGCCATGAAACGGATCGCTCTCGCTCTCGCCGCCGTTCTCTTTGCCGGCGCCGCCGCTGCCCAGGAGCCGCCGGTCTGCACCGGCATCAATCTGCTCGATGACCTGAAGTCCAGGGATCCCGCAAAGCACGAGGCGGTGATGAAGGAGGCCGCCGCCGTGCCCAATGGCGAAGCGATCCTGTGGAAGATCGAGAAGGACGGCGTCAAGCCCTCCCATCTTCTCGGCACCGCGCATGTCACCGATCCGCGCGTCACCAAGGGGCCGCCGGGAATCGAAGAGCTCATTGCCTCCTCCAGCAAGGTGGCGCTCGAGGTGAAGGAATTGGCCGACGACCAGGAAATGGCCATGGCCGTCATGCGCAGTGCGCCGATGATGGTGATGCCGGTCGGCAAATCCTTGTGGGACGTCATCCCGGACGCGGACGAGGATGCGATCCGCAACAGTCCCAACCTGCCGGCGGGCGCGGCCGGCACCATCTTCGGCTATCAGCCCTGGGTGGTTGCCACCATGCTCACCCTGCCGCCCTGCGAACAGGCGCGCGACGCCGCCGGCATGCGGTCCTTCGACGATCTCATTGCCCGCTTCGCCAACCGCAAGGGCGTGGCGGTCGTGGGCCTCGAGACCCTGGAAGAACAGTTCGCCGTCATGTCCGGCATGGACATGGATCTGCAGGCCCGCTACCTCGTCGAGACGGCGCGCATGTCGGATCGCGCCGCCGATCAACTTGAGACATTGCTGGCGCTCTATGACCGGCGGCAGATCACCGCCCTCATGCCGCTGATGCTGGCGCTCGAGCCACCGACGGAGACCACCAAGGCCGTCTTTGCCTATGTCGAGTCCGATCTGATCCGCAAGCGCAACCATCTCATGGTCAAGCGCGCCGCCGATCTCCTCGCGAAGGGCAACGTATTCATCGCCGTGGGTGCGCTGCATCTCCCGGGCGAGGACGGGCTGGTGGAACTGATCCGCAAGGCGGGTTACAAGGTGACTCCCGTCAACTGAGTGCCGCCTGCCGTGCCTGTCATCGATATTGCCGTTTCCGATTCCCGGCTTCCGGACAGGACAGGCGTTGCCGTCATCGGTGGCGGCGTGATCGGCACCGCCACGGCCCTTGAACTCGCTGAGCGCGGCATCGATGTCGTCCTTCTGGAGAAGGGCGAGATTGCCGCCGAACAATCGAGCCGGAACTGGGGCTGGTGCCGCCAGATGGGGCGTGACCCGCGCGAAATTCCGCTGATCCTCGAGTCCCTCGATCTGTGGCGCCGCATGGACGCGCGGATCGGTGCCGCGACCGGCTTCGCCGAATGCGGCATTCTCTATCTTGCCGAAACCGATGCCGAACTCGAAGCCAAGCAGGCCTGGTATGAACGGCACGGGCGGGCCTATCAGCTCGACATTCGCGTCATCTCGGGCGCCGAGACCGAGCGCCTGCAGCCCGGCGCCAGCCGGGCCTGGAAGGGCGCGCTCTATTCACCCACCGACGGCCGCGCCGAACCCTTCAAGGCCGTTCCGGCCATGGCAGCGGCCGTACGTGCACGGGGCGGCAAGGTCTTCACAAACTGTGCGGTGCGCGGACTGGAAACCAGCGGTGGACGGGTCTCGGCCGTCGTGACCGAGCGGGGGTCCATCGCCTGCGACACGGTGGTGCTTGCCGGCGGTGCCTGGTCGCGGCGCTTCTGTCACAATCTCGGCATTCCGCTGCCGCAGCTCTCGGTGTTCAATTCTGTGATGCGCACCGAGCCCATCGACACCGGACTCACGCGCAGCTGTTCCGGCGGCAAGTTCGCCTTCCGCAAGCGCACCGACGGCGGCTTCACCATCGCGCATCGCCACCTGTCGGTCGCCGACATCATGCCGGACAGTTTCCGGCTCTTCTTCGATTTCCTGCCGCTCCTGAAGATGGATTTCGGTGGTGTGCGCCTGCGCCTCGGCAAGCGTTTCATCGAGGAGGCCCGGCTGAAGCGGCGCTGGGCGCTGGACGAGGTCAGCCCGTTCGAGCAGGTGCGCATCCTTGATCCCGAACCTGTTCAGTCGATTCTCAACGAGGCAGGCGACAGCCTGAAGGCGTATTTCCCGGCGTTCCGCGGCATGAAGATCGCCGAGCGCTGGGCCGGCTGCATTGACGCGACACCGGACACGGTGCCCATCATGTCGGCCTGCGACAGGCTGCCCGGCTTCTATCTGGCCACCGGCTTTTCCGGACATGGCTTTGGCCTGGGCCCCGGCGCCGGCAAGCTCATGGCACAGCTGGTGACGGGCGAGGACGCCTGCGTCGATCCGGCGCCATTCCGCTACAGTCGCTTCTTCGATGGCAGCAAGCCCCGCCCCGTGACAGGGCTGTGAGGACATGAGGTGAGGAGGCGGCCGAGGGGGCCGTTTGGCCGCCTCCCCACAAATGACTGAAGGCCCCCTTGATGTCTCAATTCAGCCAGCTGTCACTTGCAAAGTCAGGCTCTCACAACTTCTCATGGAATACTGTGACAAAGGTCACAGAAAGGGACAGTTCACAAAGAAGTCATGTCCCGTCCTGGGGGCTCAGGGCTCTGCCGGTTGGTAGCCAGGTCCCGTCACGAGCGGTTTGGCAGGCAGTTTCGACTGGTCCACCGTGGTGGTGAAACGCTTCTCCAGCCTTTCGATCTCCTGGCCGCCGGCAGCCCGCAGGATCACCACAACCCTGTAGGGGTGCCCGGCCTCGATTCCTTCGAGATCGCCGGTCTGGAACTTGTACTGCAGCCGCCCTGCGCGTGCCGGTTCCTCTTGAACCTGCTCGCCGCCCGGCACCTCGAATCGCACCTCGAAGCTGCTGTTTTCCGGCAGGGGTTTCTTCTGGCGCACCACCAGGCCGTAATAGTGATTGGCCGTCCGGTAATTGAAGACGAAGCCGCCGCCGGCATAGTCGAGGTAGGGACCGGCCGCTTCCTCGCCGCAGGCCGTCAGCACGGCGGCGGCAAGGAGCAGCAGCGCGCGCCTTCGGCTATGGAACATCATTCCGCTGCGCCACATGGCCAAGCAGTCCTTCCGGCTTGAGGATGAGCACGAGGATGATGAGTCCGAAGATGAAAGCGTCGCGATAGGCCGCCGGGAACAGCGAAACCCATCCGACCTCGAGGACGGCCAGCACGATGCCGCCGGCAATGGCACCGCCCAGCGTGCCGAAGCCGCCGATGATGGCCGCGAACATCGCCTTGAACCCCAGCACCAGGCCCATGACGAAGCTGACGCCGCCGTAGTTCGCCGCAATGCTGGCGCCGGCGAGGCCCGCGAAGCCGCCGGCGCCAATGAAGCTCCAGCGAAAGACGGCGTCGGTGTTCACGCCGCTGAGTGCCGCAAGCCGCGGGTTCTCCGACACTGCGCGCCACAGGCGTCCCGCGCGCGTGAGCCGGATCAGCAGATGCAATCCGGCAAGGGCCAGCACCGAAAGCATGGCCATCGCCAGCGCCGTGTAGCCGAGCTGCACCGGGAAGACGCCGTCCAGGACGGGCAGGCTGCTGCCGAAGAAGGGCGGCAGCCAGAGATCGCGCCCGCCGGAGTGCAGCCGCATGATCTCCTGCAAGGCGATCGAGAGGCCGATGGAGGCGATCATCACCGCCTGGCCACTGGCGGCAAGGATCGGCTTGAACACCAGGCCATGCGCGAGGCGGCCGACCACGGCGGAAGCCACCATGGCCGCGATGACCGCGGGGAGCAGCGCCATGAGGCCTTCACGCCCCGCCAGGAATCCCCAGACCGAGACCGACACGGCGGCGAATGCGCCGATCGTTGCGATGTCGCCGAAGGACAGCACGATGCGGTTGGTGATGCCCTGCAGCAGGGCATAGGCTGTCGCGAGGACCGCATAGATGCTTGCGAGAAAGGTCGCATTCGCCGCCTGCTGCAGCCAGTAGCCGGTATTGCCGCTGAGCGTGTCCACGATTTGCCCCCGCCACAGTTTGGCGGCAAAGGCGAACTGGATCAATAGAGGCCGCGCAGGAGCCGGTCGATGTAGTCGCGCTCGAGCCGCGGCAGTTCGGGCTCGCTGGCGCGCGAACGCAGCATCTCGAGGATCTCGCGGGCGCGGCGGATTGCCAGCTCGGAGGGCAGCATGTCCTTGTCCGGGCCATAGTCCTCGTTGCGCTGCGGCATTGGCCGGCCCAGCGGATCGGTGTCGCCGCGCGCTTCGCCTGTGCGGCCCTGGTTGCCTTGCTGGCCCTGGCCCTGCTGCATCATCTGCTGGGCAAGGCTCTGCGCGCCGCGGCGCAGGTTGTCGAGTGCCTGGCCCTGTTCGGCCAGCGCGCCTTCGCGATCGCCCTGGCGCAGCGAGCCCTGCGCGCCCTGCATGTTCTCGCCGGCCTCGCCGAAGGATTCCGGCGCATCCATGCCGTTCTGCCCGAACTGGCGCATCAGCTGATCCAGCATCTGGCCAAGGCCCTGCTGGCGGTCGGCCAGATCGCCGGGACTGCCGCCTGGGCTTGGCTGGCCGCCTTGCTCGCCCTCCTCGCCGTTCTCGCCCTCCTGCTGCATGCGCTGGGTATCATCCATCAGCTGCTGCTGCTGGCGCAGCAGGTCCGAGAGCTGGTCCAGCATCTCGCCGATCGGGCTGTCGCCCTGCTGCGGCATCTGCTGGGCATTCATCCCGGGCTGCATGTTGCGCAGGATCTCGTCGAGCTGCGACAGCAGATCGCGCGCTGCATCGTTGGCGCCGCTTTCCGCCAGCTTCTCGATCATGTCGAGCATCTTCTGCAGGTCCTGCGGGGTGATGGTCTGGCCCTGCTGTTGCTGCTGCATCGACTGGTTCGGGTCGAGGCCTCCCTGTTCCTTGCGCCGCTGCGCCTCTTCCGCCATCGACTGCATGTAGCGGTTCATCGCGTCGCGCAGCTTGTCCATCAGCTCCGCGATGCGTTCCGGCGGAGCGCCTTCGGCAAGCGCGCGCTCCAGCTCCTTACGACGTGCGTCGAGTTCGGCCCGGACGTTCGACATGAGCCCTTCTTCGATGCCGACCGCGATCTGCCAGAGCTGCTTGATGGCCTCTCCGATGTCGGCGTCGCTGCGGGCGGCGCGCAGCCGCGAGGTGACCATCGCAATGGCCACATGCGTCCCGCTGTTCTCGATCAGCCCTTCGGGATAGGTCAGGATCAGCCCGAGCATTTCCTCGACCTCAGGCGCATTGTCGGGCTCGAGAATGAGTTCGCGGCGCTGTTCGATCATGGCGCGGGCCAGCGGCTTGGTGAAGTAGCGTTCCGGCAGGCGGAAGCGTACCGTGCCGCTGGTCCCTTCATGCTTGGCTGCATCGCGGGCGGTCAGCGTCATCTCGACGAAGAACCCCGCCCAGGGATGTTCCGCAACATCCGCAGTGGCGGTTCCGTCCTCTTGCTTGGCACCTCCGCGCACACTGATCGGAACCTTGGGCGCCTCGAAGAGGAAGATGCCGTTGCCGCTGAAGCCGAGGCCGTCGTCCTGCTCGTCGGCGAGCGAGATATCGGTGGTGATGCTGCTTAGGCCATAGTCGTCGCTGGCCTTCCAGTCGAATGTCAGCGCGCCGGAGGAATCGCCCGCGGGCGTTCCCACCACATTGACCACGGGCGGCGCATCGGGGATCAGCGTGATGGGCCATTGGGCGACACTGCTGCCGCCGTCCTTGACCACCGCCATGGCGGGACGGGTCAGCAGGGTCTCGGACTGGAACAGCCCGTTCTCGAACTTGCTCTTGGGCGACAGGCCCGCGACCTCCGGTCCGGCGCTTCCATCCTCCAGGATCTCGTGGAAGCTCAGCGTGGGCTGCGCCACATTGGTGATGCGCAAGGTGAGAACCGAATCCTCGGGCACCAGAATCTCCGGCTCGACCTTCAGCCGTTCCACCATGGCCGCGCTGGTCAGGAGGATCGGCGGCTTGGCCGTATAGGCAGGCGGTTTCAGCCAGGCATCCATGACGAGCTGGGGTGCGGCCTGCGGCGCAGACAGCCTGACCGCCTGTACCAGCTGCTGTCCGGGATCGCCGGGTCCCAGCAGGAAAGCCGCGACAAGGGCCAGAGCTGCCGGAACCCGTAGCGCGCGGGCGTCGAGAAGGCGCCAGCGCGACTGAGGCGTTCCAACCTGAACATCCCTTGCGGCCTTCAGCTGGCGGAGCTTGTGTTCTTCCCAGATGGCCTGCTGCAGCTCATCGGCCTCGGGCCCAGCGAGCTGGTCGTCGAGGCCGGTCACCGGGCGGTGCGACAGGCCGGACTTGGCTTCGATCCGCCGCATGGCCTCATGCCGGCTCGGCCAGGCGACCCGGAAAAGATCCTTCAGCGAAAAGAGGAATCCAAGTGCCGCGGCCAGAAGCACGCCAAGGCGCGCCGCTTCGGGCAGGTTCGGCAGCACGCCCGAGAAGATCGCCGCGAGGGCGGCACAGGCAATCACCACCGGCCAGAGCAGGGCCGCCCAGACGCGCTCGAAAGCGATGGCTGCGCGGGCCAGCGCGATCTTTCGCTTCAGGTGCTTCGAACCAGCCTCGATCATGATCAACATCTACTATGACAGCTGGGCCGAATTATGCCCAGAAGGTTGTGATCACGATTACGCCAGCGGCAAAATCCGGGATCAGTCCTGCCAGGGCGCCAGGCGGTCCAGGCCGATGAGCTCGTCATAGCTCTGGCGCGGTCTGACCAAGGCCCAGTTCTCACCCTTAACCAGAACTTCCGGCACCAGCGGTCGCGTGTTGTAGGTGCCGGATTGCACGGCCCCGTAAGCACCGGCCGTCATGGTGGCCAGAAGATCCCCCTGCTCAAGCTTCGGAAGCGTCCGTGATTTCGCGAGATAGTCGCCGGACTCGCAAACAGGTCCGACAACGTCGGCCACCATGGTGTCACCGGATGACGGTTCGGCGACCGGGATGATCTCGTGGTAGGCGTCATAGAGCGTCGGGCGGATCAGATCGTTCATCGCCGCGTCCTGGATCACGAAGTGCTTCTGCGTGCCATCCTTCACGTAGATCACGCGCGAGACCAGGATCCCGGCATTGCCGACGATCATGCGGCCGGGCTCCAGCACATATTTCAGTCCGAGGTGCCCCAGCGTGCGCTTCACCATGGCGGCATATTCATCCGGATGCGGCGGCACGTCATTGGTGCCGCGATAGGGCACGCCAAGTCCGCCGCCCAGGTCCAGGTGGCGGATGTTGTGGCCACGGCCCTTCAGAACGGCCGTGAGGTCGGCCATCAGCTTGAAGGCCTTTTCGAAGGGCTCGAGTTCGGTGATCTGGCTGCCGATGTGCATGTCGATACCGGCTACGTCGATTCCGGGCAGCGCCGCGGCCCGGGCATAGACGTCGACCGCATGACGGTAGGAGATGCCGAACTTGTCCTCCGCCTTGCCGGTGCTGATCTTGTGGTGGGTCCTGGCATCCACGTCCGGATTGACCCGGATCGACACATGGGCGCGCTGGCCGGTGCGCTGGGCCACCCGCGACAGCAGATCGAGCTCCGGCTCCGATTCGACGTTGAAGCAGGCGATGCCCTCCTTCAGCGCAAGGGCCATCTCGCGGGCCGTCTTGCCGATGCCGGAGAACACCACCTTGCGGGCCGGTACCCCGGCGGCAAGGGCGCGCCGCAGCTCTCCTTCCGAGACCACGTCCATGCCTGCACCGAGGGCGGCCATGGTCCTGATCACGGCCTGGTTGGAATTCGCCTTCATCGCATAGCAGATCAAATGGTCGGTGCCTGCGAAGGCTTCGGCCATGACCTTGAAATGCCGCTCCAGGGTGGCGGTGGAATAGCAGTAGAAGGGCGTTCCGATTTCCTCGGAAAGCTGTTTGAGGTTCACATCCTCGGCATGCAGCACGCCATCGCGGTAAGCGAAATGATGCATGGCTACTGGGTCTGCGTGCTGCCCGGCGGCGGCTCTGGATCACCCTTGATGCCGCAGCCTGCAAGGCCGAGCGCAAGGGCAACGACGATGATGATGGTCTTCATGAAGATACCCTATCAGGTTTTCAGCAGCTTGAGCCAGCGCCGCGCTTCCTTGCGCACATTTTTCGGTGCGGTGCCGCCGTAGCTGGTGCGCGAGGCCACCGAATTCTCCACCGTCAGCACCTTGTAGACATCTCGTGTGATCCGCGGTTCCACCGACTGCATCAGCTTAAGCGGTAGCTCCGGCAGATCGCAGCCCTCGGTCTCGGCCAGCGCCACCAGGCTTCCGGTAACGTGATGGGCCTCGCGGAACGGCATCTTCAGTGTGCGGACGAGCCAGTCGGCGAGGTCGGTCGCCGTCGAGAAGCCTGCTGCCGCCGCCTTCCGCATCTCCTCGGCGTTGGGCGCCAGGTCGCGCATCATGCCGGTGGTCGCCGCAATGGCCAGCGACATGTTGTCGAATGCATCGAAGGCAGGTTCCTTGTCTTCCTGCATGTCCTTCGAATAGGTGAGCGGCAGGCCCTTCATCACGGTCAGGAGCGCGGTCAGCGCGCCTATGATGCGCCCGGGCTTGGCCCGGACCAGTTCGGCCGCATCGGGATTGCGCTTTTGCGGCATGATCGATGAGCCGGTCGTGAACTTGTCGGAGAGCTTCACGAAGCGAAACTGCGAAGTCGACCAGATGACGATCTCCTCGGCCAGCCGAGACAGGTGCGTGGCGCAGATGGCGCAGGCCGAAAGCGTCTCCAGCACGAAGTCGCGATCGGCCACGGTATCGAGCGAATTGCGGGTCGGCCGGTCGAAGCCCAGCGCCCTGGCCGTCGCGTGGCGGTCGATGGGGAAGGAGGTGCCGGCCAGCGCCGCGGCGCCCAGGGGGTTCTCGTTCATGCGCCTGCGGGCATCGGCGAGCCGCGAGCGATCCCGCGCCAGCATTTCCACGTAAGCAAGGCAGTGGTGGCCGAAGGTGACCGGCTGCGCCACCTGCAGATGCGTGAAGCCCGGCATGATGGTGGCGGCATGCGCCTCGGCCTTTTCGGCCAGGGCCAGCTGGAGGTCCTTCAGTTGAAGGTCGAGATGATCAATCGTGTCGCGAACATAGAGTCGGAAGTCGAGCGCCACCTGGTCGTTGCGCGAGCGCGCCGTGTGCAACCGCCCGGCAGCCGGGCCGATCAGCTCCTTGAGCCGCGATTCGACGTTCAGGTGAATGTCCTCCAGGTCGCGCGAGAAGGTGAACTTACCGTCCTCGATCTCGCGTGCGATGGCATCGAGGCCCTTGCGGATCTCGGCGGCGTCGGTCTTGCTAATGATCCCCTGCGCCGCCAGCATCGCCGCATGGGCCTTGGAGCCGGCGATGTCCTGTGCGAAGAGGCGCTGGTCGAAGCCGATCGAGGCGTTGATTTCCTCCATGATCGCGTCCGGCCCGGAGCGGAATCGGCCGCCCCACATCTTGTTGGTCATCGAATTTCCTTCTTCACAGCCGAAAAGCGCAGATCATGAGCAAAGCGAAAGCACCTGGACCCTTGGGACAGATCGCGGCGGGCCTCGCCGTCATCGCCGCAATTACGGGCATTTACTTGTTTCAGGCAGAGGGGCGCAAGGCCGCACCGGAAAGCCAGGCGGCCTCCCCATCCCTCCCCGGTCTGTCGGGCATCTCGAAGGACCTCGCCACCGGCACCCTTGCCGCCTTCCTCGTGAAGCCGGACCGGCCAGCCCTGGCCGATGCGGCATTCCAGGACGCCGAGGGCAATCCGCTGAAGCTGAGTGACTGGAAGGGCCGGGTCGCCTTGGTCAATCTCTGGGCGACGTGGTGCGCGCCATGCCGCAAGGAGATGCCGGACCTGGCAAAGCTCCAGAAACAACTGGGCTCGGACGACTTCGAGGTGGTGGCGATCAGCGTCGACCGCAAGGGCGCGGAAGCCTCGGCGGCCTTTCTGAAGGAAACCGGCGCCGACGGCCTCAGGCTCTACGTCGAGCCGACGACCGCCATCCTCAACGACATCCAGGCCCTGGGCCTTCCGGCCACCGTCCTGGTCGACCGTCAGGGCCGCGAAATCGGTCGCCTGCTGGGCCCGGCGGACTGGGCCAGTCCCGAAGCCATCGCCCTGGTCAAGGCCGCACTGGCTGAACCCAGGTGATCCGCGACGAAATCCTCCCAGGCGTGACCCCAGTCAGGCTGACGACCTGAGCCCTCAGCGTTCCAGAACCAGGATGTCCAGCTTCGACTCGTATTGCGGTTCGGGAAACATCAGGACGATGCGGTTTGCGGCCCGCCGCTCGGCGAAGGCGACCTGGTTTTCCGCCGCATCCTGTCCATACTTGCGTGGCGCTTCGCCCGCGACATGCCCGGCGCCGACATAGGTCAGGCGGGTGGGGCTGTCCTCATAAAAATGACCTTGCGTCCGCTGCGACCCGCTGGTCTTTTCGAGGAACCAGCCGGTGCCATCTTCGCGCCAGATGCATTTGAACCGGGGATAGACGGTCAGCGGCAGGGTGCCGCCCACCTTGATCACACGGCAGGACCACGCGCCCAGCGGGTTCCCGATGGGCATTGCCTGGCCCGCCAGCGCCTTGTCCAGCACGGCCACATCGGCGGGATCGCCGCCGGCACGGGCCTCCCTGAGGGCCGCCGCCGAAGATTGGTCGAAATTGGCGAGCCGTGCCTTGTCGACAGGGGTCAGGATCTGGTCGAGCACGCCATCGGCTCGGGCCGGGGAGCTAAGCACCAGAAGGGCGGCGAAGATGGCAAACAGGGTCTTCATGGGTCCCTATGCTGGCAGGGTGCCCGGACGGTTGCAAGACCGGCCTGTTTTCAATTTCCCCAAGGAAAACAACGAAGCCGATTGCCCCTTTTGCCGCAATCTGAATCTGTGGTAGGGAAACCCCCGGCGCGAGGGGGACTTGCAGGGTCCTGCTGTCCTGCCGTCGGAATAGAAAACAAGCAAGGACGATAGACAAATGAGTGATGTGGCTGAGCGGGTGAAGAAGATCGTCGTCGAGCATCTCGGCGTCGACGCCGACAAGGTCAAGCCGGAAGCGAGCTTCATCGACGATCTCGGCGCGGACAGCCTCGACACGGTCGAGCTGGTCATGGCTTTCGAGGAGGAATTCGGCATCGAGATTCCCGACGATGCGGCTGAAACCATTCAGACCGTCGGCGATGCGGTGAAGTTCATCGAAAAGAGCTCTGCCTGATCGGCGGATGCCCCGGCCTCCAAAGGGATGCCGGATCTGAGTAAGTCTTGCGCGGAGGCAGGGGGTTCAGTTCAACCTGCCGCCGCGTTTTCATATAGAAAGGACAGTCGCGCATGCGCCGCGTTGTAGTAACCGGTCTCGGAATGGTCTCCCCCCTGGCCACCGGCGTCGAGGAAACCTGGAGCCGGATGATTGCCGGGCATTCGGGTGCGGGAAGGATCACCCGCTTCGATGCCTCCGACCTGCCGTGCCAGATTGCCTTCGAGGTGAAGCGCGGCGACGGCAGCAACGCGACCTTCAACCCGGAACAGTGGATGGACCACAAGGAAATCCGCCGCTACGACGACTTCATCATCTATGCCATGGCCGCAGCGAAGCAGGCCATGAAGGATTCCGGCCTCGAGCTGAAGACCGAGGACGAGCGCTGCCGGGCCGGCGTTCTCGTCGGCTCGGGCATCGGCGGGCTGAGCAACATCGCCGACACGACCATGCTGATGGAGACCAAGGGTCCCCGCCGCATCAGCCCCTTCTTCATTCCCGGGTCACTGATCAACCTGGCCGGCGGACTGATTTCGATCGAGTTCGGCTGCAAGGGCCCCAACACCGCCGTCGTGACGGCGTGTTCGACGGGTTCTCATGCCATTGGCGATGCGGCCCGCATCATTGCGCTGGACGATGCCGACGTCATGATCGCAGGCGGCGCCGAATCGGCGATCTGCCGGATCGGCATTGCCGGCTTCATCGCCTGCAAGGCCTTGGCCACCAGTTTCAACGACGCGCCGGAAAAGGGGTCGCGCCCCTATGATGCCGATCGCGACGGTTTCGTGATGGGCGAAGGGGCCGGCGTCCTTGTTCTTGAGGAACTGGAGCATGCGCGGGCGCGCGGCGCAAAGATCTATGCCGAAGTCGTAGGCTATGGCATGTCGGGCGATGCCTATCATGTGACCGCGCCCGCGCCCGACGGTGACGGCGCCTTCCGCTGCATGCAGGCCGCTCTCAAGCGTGCCGGCCTTCAGGCCCATGAAATCGACTATGTGAACGCGCACGGCACCTCCACGCCCCTGGGCGACGAAATCGAGCTGCGCGCCGTGGAGCGCCTCATGGGCAATCGCATCGAGGGTCTGACCATGTCCTCGACCAAGTCCGCGGTCGGCCATCTTCTGGGCGCCGCCGGTGCGGTGGAGGCGATCTTCTCCATCCTCGCCATGCGCGACGGCATCTGCCCGCCGACCCTCAATCTCGACAATCCCTCGGTCGAGACGCAGGTTGACCTGGTCCCGCACGTGGCGAAGAAAAAGAGCATCAACACAGTTCTGTCGAATTCTTTTGGTTTCGGTGGTACCAATGCATCACTGGTCATGCGTCGCCACGACGCCTGACCCGACACGGAGACAGGCTTGACCAATTCCAGCGAGCCTCAGCGCGTCCCCGATCCCAAGCTTCCGCGCAAACGGCGGTCGGCCATCTCGCGTGTTTTCAGGTCGTTGTTCCTGCTCGGTCTGCTGGCGGCCGTCGTGGCGGGTATCGGCGCCTTCTATGCCTATCAGCAGTTCACGTTTCCCGGGCCTCTCGCGGGCAACAAGGTGGTGGTCATCGAGCGCGGGCTGGGCACGCCCGAGATCGCCGCCCAGTTGCAGGATGCAGGCGTCATTGGCGATGCGCGGGTCTTCTCGGCGATGGCCTTTGCCACTGGCGCGCGCGGCAAGCTGAAGGCCGGCGAGTACGAATTCGCCAAGGACGAGTCGATGCGCGACGTCATGGCCAAGATCGCGGCTGGCCGCTCCATCGGCTACAAGATCAGCATTCCCGAAGGCTGGACGAGCGAGATGGCCGTCGCCCGCCTGATGGAGAACGAAATCCTGACCGGCGAGATCACGGCCATCCCCGCCGAAGGCGCCATCCTGCCGGATACCTACGTGTTCAAGCGTGGCATGACCCGCCAGAAACTGCTGGAGGACATGCAGGCTGCCCAGGACGAGCTGCTCGAAAAGATCTGGGCATCACGACGTCCCGACCTCGGCCTGAAGTCCAAGGAGGAACTTGTCGTGATGGCATCCATCGTCGAGAAGGAAACGGCGCTGGCTGACGAGCGGCCGGTGGTCGCCTCCGTCTTCATGAACCGCCTGAAAAAGGGCATGCGGCTTCAGTCCGACCCCACCATCATCTACGGAATCGTTGGCGGCAAGGGAAAGCTTGACCGGGCCTTGACGCGCACCGATATCCGCTCGCCCACGCCCTACAACACCTATACCATCGGGGGCCTGCCGCCCGGTCCGATCGCCAATCCCGGCCGCGCCGCGCTCGAGGCCGTGGCCAATCATCCGAACACGGATTATATTTTCTTCGTGGCCGATGGCTCCGGCGGTCACGCCTTTGCCAGCACGCTGGAAGAGCATAATCGTAACGTAGCAAACTGGCGCCGGCTTGTGAGTGCGGAAGAGGCCAGCGCCGCAGCCGAGGTGGATTCGGAAACGCCGGGGACCGCCGAAGCCGGCGAGGAATCCGGCCAGCCTGCCACCGCTGTTGTCGATCCGCCTGCCGAGGCAGCCCCTGCGGCCGAAACGCCCGCCACAGCCCAGACCCTGCCGGACATCTCGGTGGAGCCGCCCGGTGCGGAAGCTGCTGCCGAACCGCCTGCCCGGCGCAACGGCAGACCCAGAAACCACCGCAGACGCAGTGCCGGGCCCGGCCGCGGTTCCTGTTCCGCAGCCCAAGCCGGCGGCACTCGCCTCCGTCACGGTCGATCCGCCAGCGGCGGAAACCGAGACCTCGGCTGCCGGGCAGGCTCCGGTCGCAAAGCCGGTGCAGAAACCTGCGCCGCAGGTGGCCGTGGCCGATCTCGAACCGGGCAGCGTGGTGAAAGTGGATGGCAAGCTGGTTGCCATTCCGGTGCCAAATCCGCGCCGCTGATCGGGGGTGCAGCGTTTTGCGCTGATCCTGCAAGTGATCTAAGACGTTGATCGAGTGATTCTCCGCGGGACTGCCATGGCGATTTCCAGCATGACCGGCTATTCCCGCAGCGCGGGAAGCCTCGACGGCCTCCACTGGCAATGGGAGGTCAAGAGCGTCAACGGCAAGGCTCTCGACCTGCGCTGCCGTCTCCCCGTCGGATATGAGGCGCTCGAGCCGCAGCTGCGCGCCACGGCATCCCGCATCCTCAAGCGCGGCAACCTCCAGGCCAGTTTGAACCTCACGGGCGCGACCAGGTCTGAGGAGGTTCGTCTCAACACCGAGGTTCTGGAACAGGTCATCGCGGCCGGTGAAGCGCTGCGCGGGCGTATCGGCGGGGACGCGCTCCGGGCCGACCAGCTGCTGGGCCTGCGCGGCGTGCTGGATGTGGCTACGCCACTCGAGGACGAGGCGGAGGTCGAACGACGACATGACGCAATTCTGGCCTCCTTCCTTCGGGCGCTCGAAGGGCTGGATGCCGCGCGACGCGAGGAGGGCGCGCGGCTTGCCGCGGTTCTCGCGTCCCAGATCGAACGCGTCGGGTCTCTGGTCGCAGCGGCCCGCGACAATCCGGCCCGCAGTGCCGAGGCCATCCGGGCCCGGCTGGCCGAACAGATCGCCCGCCTGATGGAGACCGGAGCCGACCTCGATCCCGACCGGCTGCACCAGGAGGCCATCCTCATCGCCACGCGCAGCGACATTCAGGAGGAACTGGACCGGCTGGTGTCCCACGTCGAGGCCGCCCGCAAGCTGCTGGCCTCGGGCGATGCCATCGGCCGCAAGTTCGACTTCCTCGCGCAGGAGTTCAACCGCGAGGCCAACACGCTCTGTTCCAAGGCCATCGACCGGTCGCTCACCGCCATCGGCCTCGATCTCAAGACGGTGATCGACCAGATGCGCGAGCAGGTTCAGAACATCGAGTGACAGCATGATCGAAATTCCCCGCCGCGGCCTGCTCCTCGTCATGTCCTCGCCTTCGGGCGCGGGGAAATCCACGCTGTCGCGGCGGCTGCTGGCGTCCGATCGCAACATCACCATGTCGGTCTCGGTCACCACCCGCCCGCCGCGGCCCGGCGAGGTGAACGGGCGCGACTATCACTTCATCAGCAAGGAGGAGTTTGCGCACCTGCGCGACAGCGGACAGCTTCTCGAACACGCCGAGGTCTTCGGCAACTTCTACGGCACGCCGCGCGCACCGGTTGAGGAGGCCCTGGCCAAGGGCTGCGACGTTCTCTTCGACATCGACTGGCAGGGAACCCAGCAGCTGGCCGAGGCGATGGAGGGCGATCTCGTTCGCATCTTCATCCTGCCGCCCTCGGCCGAAGAGCTGCGCGAGCGCCTCATCCGCCGCGCCCAGGACTCTGCCAGCGTCGTTGCCAAGCGCATGGCGGAGGCCTCGAGCGAGATCAGCCACTGGCCGGAATACGACTATGTCATCGTCAACGAGAATCTCGATCTGGCCGGCCAGCAGATCGCCGCCATCCTCATGGCCGAACGCCTGCGCCGCCGCCGCCGGACGGGGCTCGCGCAATTCGTGCGGGACCTCAATCTGAAGCTCTGACCCGCACCGCTACCGGCGGATTCGCCGCACGCTCATCACCCTGCCATCGCGGGACCGCAGGACGACTTCGTAGCGGTTGCCGCCGCGCCAGCCGCGATAGACGAAGCGGCTTCCGCGACAGTCGATGCGGCGCACGTCGCGCCAGCCGCGATTGCGCAGCCGGCGTTCCCCCTGGGCGCACGTGATGCCGCGGCCGTTGCTGATGCTGCTGCCGATGTTGATGTTGATCGTGACGGCGCTGGCATCGCTCGCCGGCAGTGCCGGCGCCAGTAACAGTCCCAGCGTGACGGCAATGACTGCGATCATGGTTCGTTTCATGTCTGTTGTCCTGTTCTGCTGGCGCTACGGCTCAGAAACGCAGCATGCCCGCCCTTGGCGTCCTTGCCAATCCTCTTCATGAACATGCCTGACGGGTGCCTGCCTTGTGCGATGGTGGCTGGACCTCGGCGGGCCCTGTGCCCTACAGTCCGCGACTCTGCGATCCTGAAACTGACGAGGGCCTGATGCAATGACCGCGACGGGACTGCCGCTTCAACTCTTGCGCCTGGTCAGCCCCAGCCTGCCGGTGGGCGCCTTCTCCTACTCGCGCGGTCTGGAATGGGCGGTGCAGGCCGGCTGGGTGAAGGACGAAGCGGGCGCGCGGGACTGGATCCTGGGCACGCTCGAGCAGTCATATGCCGCGCTCGACGCGCCGCTCTTCTTGCGCATGATGCAGGCATTGCAGCGTGACGACACGGAAGCCTTCGGCGCCTGCGATGCATGGCTTGCCGCGAGCCGCGAAAGCCGCGAGATCCAGTTGGAAGATCGCCGCATGGCCGAAGGCCTGTGCCGCCTGCTCAAGGATCTCGGCCTGTCGTCGCCCTGGGTCGAACCTGGCAAGCTGAGCAGCTACCCCGCCGCCTTTGCGCTGGCGGCCTCGCATTGGAAGGTGGCTCCGGAAGCTGCCTTGCTGGGCCTGATGTGGACCGTGGTCGAAGGCCAGGCCGCGGCGGCGGTCAGGCTGGTGCCGCTTGGACAGACCGCCGCACAGCGCATTCTGGTGGCAAGCCCCGATGTCATAACGCGCAGTGCCGCGAAGGCGCGGGCGCTGGAGGATGACGAGATCGGCAATGTCTCGCATCGGCTCGCCATGGCCAGCGCCTGGCACGAGACCCAGTACAGCCGCCTCTTCCAGTCGTGAGCGTCAGAACAGGAAGTAGCGCTGAGTCATCGGCAACTCGCGCGCCGGTTCGCAGGTGATGACCTTCCCATCGACGCGTACCTGGTAGGTCTGCGGATCAACCTCGATCTTCGGTGTCAGCGCGTTGTGGATCATGTCCTTCTTGCGGATCATGCGCGTGTTGCTCACTGCCACCAGCGACTTGTTCAGCTTGAGCTTGCTGCCGATGCCCGCAGCGAGCGCTGCCTTCGAGACGAAGGTCACGCCGGTGGCTGCACGTGCACGTCCGTAGAGTCCGTACATCGGCCGGTAGTGCACCGGCTGCGGCGTGGAGATCGAGGCATTGGGATCGCCCATCGGTGCCGTCGCGATCATGCCGCCCAGCAGAACCAGGGATGGCTTGACGCCGAAGAATGCGGGTTTCCACAAGACGAGGTCGGCGCGCTTTCCCACTTCGATGGAGCCGACCTCATGCGCGATGCCATGCGTGATGGCCGGATTGATCGTGTGCTTCGCCACGTAGCGGCGGACACGGAAATTGTCGTTGCGCGCGCTGTCTTCTTCCAGAGGCCCGCGCTGCACCTTCATCTTGTGGGCCGTCTGCCAGCAGCGCAGCGTGGTCTCGCCGATGCGGCCCATGGCCTGCGAGTCCGACGACATCATCGAGAAGGCGCCGAGGTCGTGCAGGATGTCTTCGGCGGCGATGGTCTCCTTGCGGATGCGCGACTCGGCAAAGGCCACGTCTTCCGGAATGGACGGGTTGAGATGATGGCACACCATCAGCATGTCGAGATGCTCGTCGATGGTGTTCATCGTGTAGGGCCGTGTCGGATTGGTGGACGAAGGCAGGATGTTCTCCTGGCCCGCCGCCGTGATGATGTCGGGAGCGTGGCCGCCGCCGGCCCCCTCCGTGTGGAAGCTGTGGATGGCCCGGCCCTTCATCGCGGCGAAGGTATCGCGCACGAAGCCGCTTTCGTTCAGCGTGTCGGTGTGAAGACCCACCTGCACGTCTTCCTCGTCGGCCACAGTGAGGCAGGTGTCGATGGCGGCGGGCGTCGTTCCCCAATCCTCGTGCAGCTTGAGGCCGAGGGCGCCGGCATGGATCTGCTCGCGCAGGGGCTCGACGTGGCTGGCATTGCCCTTGCCCATGAAGCCCACGTTGATGGGGAGATCCTCCGCGGCTTCGAGCATGCGGTGGATGTACCAGGGTCCCGGCGTCAC
>JAPLOT010000487.1 GCA_026400595.1 Alphaproteobacteria bacterium
CCCGCGGGGATGCGGATCGAGCCGCCCCCGTCTGTTCCGAGCGTCAGGGGCGCATAGCCCGCCGCCAGGGCTGCCGACGACCCGCCCGACGAGCCACCGGGCGTGCATTCGAGGTTCCAGGGATTTCGCGTGATGCCGGTCAGGGGCGAGTCGGTCACGCCCTTCCAGCCGAATTCGGGGGTCGTTGTTGCACCCAGCAGCACGGCGCCGCATTCGCGCAGGCGGGCGACCGAGGGCGCATCCTGATCCCAGGCCTGGTCGGGATCCACCGTGCGCGATCCGCGCAATGTCTTCCATCCGCGGACCAGAAGGAGGTCCTTGACCAGCACCGGCACGCCGTCGATGGGACCCTGCGGCGTGCCGCTCTTCCAGCGCTTCTCGCTCGCCTTTGCCGCCTTGAGGGCTTCCTCTGCATGATCGCCCACCATGGCATTGACCACACCGTCATGTTTCTCGATCTGCTTGAGGCAGGCCTTGGCCACCTCGACCGGCGAGAACTTGCGCCTCGCGTAGCCGTCGACAAGCTTGTGGGCAGGCATCCAGTTCAGCTCGTTGGCCATGCGAAACTCCTATGCGGTTCGGGCGTCCTTCAGGGCCTGCTTGAGCAGCGGCAGAAGATCGGCGTTGCCGCCGGCGATGTTGCCGGTCTCAAGCGGATTGGCTTCACTGTCGCAGTCGGCGGTGAAGCCGCCGGCCTCGCGCACCAGCAGCACGCCGGCTGCAATGTCCCAGCTCTGGATGTTGCGGCAAACCAGGGCATCGACCCGGCCCGCTGCTAGGTAGCCGAGCCCCAGGGCGACCGATCCCATGCCGCGGATGCCGTTCACGCGGGCCTGCAGAACGCCGATCTCGGCGCGCGACAGCGGCAGGTCCTTGCTGCCGCGATTGGGAATCTCATAGGCCACCAGCGCTTCGTGAAGCTCGCGTCGCGCGGCCACCCGCAGGCGGCGGTTGTTCATGAAGGCGCCGCTTCCCTTCTCGGCGGTGAACATCTCGTCCGAGATCGGATTGTAGGTGACGCCGGCCACGATCTCGTTCTTGCGTTCAAGGGCCACGGTGATCGCGAAGACCGGCACGGCATGCATGAAGTTCATGGTGCCGTCGATCGGATCGATGATGAAGCGATGGTCAGGATCGCTGCCCTTGATGGCACCCGATTCCTCGGTCAGGAAGGTGTAGTCCGGCCGGGCCTTCTGCAGTTCCTCGCGCAGGATCTTGTCGCATTTCTTGTCGGCCGCGGTGACGTAGTCGCCCGGGGCCTTCTGCGACACCTGCAGATTGGAAAGCTCGCCATAGTCGCGCTGCAGGCTGCGGGCGGCCTTGCGGACCGCGCCGATCATGACGTTCATAATTGGGGTGGCCAAGATGCGGTATCCTCATGCGACGTGGTGCCGGGCGAGATAGCAGGATACCGGGAGCATGGCTAGCTGGGGCCGCACGGCTCGCCATGTCGTCAGGCGTTCAGGGCCGCTCAGGCATCCGCAGCGGGCCGGACCAGGCGGCAGACAAATCGAGGCCGCTCACCGCCATGGGGGTGATCTCGCGGATCAGCTTGCGCCGCATGGCCTCGGCGAAGCTCTCGTAGTTCTTGACCTCCATCACGAAGGCACCCGGCCCGGTCACGACCTGGCTGGCGAAGTAGTGCTTCAGCCCGCCCTCCTGGTTGCTGATGGCCAGGGCATTGATCGTGACCCCGGCCTCTTCGGCCCGGGCGCGCGCGTCCTCCGGCTTGGGCACATGGCGTGTCTGTCTCCGGTAGATGGTTTCTGCACCATCACCAGAGACATTGATGATGGCGCGGTTTGCACAGAAGTCTGCATCTGCGATCATGTCGAGTGCTGCGACCAGGCCGCTTCCCAATCCGGTGCTGCCCTTCACGTTGCGTTGCATGCGCGCGATTCGTTGGGCCAGTCGATCACCGTCTTTGCTGTCTGCAATGCGGAACCAGTCGATCGTCTGGTGGGGCTGACCGGCATCACCCCAGAAGATCACCGATACGGCGACGTCGCCAGCCTGCCGCATGGCGGCAATGACCTGGGGATCGCGCAGCGCTTCGGCAATGCCTTGCTTCTGCAACTGGTACTCGGCGCCGTCCACGCTGCTGGACCCATCGACGGCCAGCACCAGAGCGACATCGAGGCATCTGGCTTCGGCCTGTGCGGGCAACCAGAGTGTCCAAAGCGCCAGCGCCGCGGCGGACAGACCTAGAAATCGATTGTACAAAGCACGGGACTTCATGATCTTCGACCTCTCCCAGGACAGGGAACCACGCCAACACGATGGTTCCATGACGAGGAGGCTAGGATGGCGGTGGGCGGCGGTCTGTGCAGAAAATCACATTGCCGCGGATCCACCCGTCTGGCGCAGGACATCGAGCAGCTGGCCGCGCTCGAGCAAGGCGCCGGGTGTCTGGTGTCCGCAGTTCTCCACCTCGATGAGCCGTAGCTCCGGCAAGTGCTGAAGGTTGCGGGCATGCCTGCCATCAGCGGCACTCTGATCGCCGAAGACGATGGTCCGGGGCGTGATCTGCCTCTCCGTCTCGAACCGCGTGGCCAGGTTGCAGAGAAAGCGCCCGTCGATCTGCTGACGCAGGGCTTGCGTCAGGTAGCCGGGCTGGGGAAGACCAGACCCGGGGCCAAGATCCGTCAGCGGCGAAAAGCAGATGCAACCGTCGCAATGCAGCATTGCGGAGATGAGAAGGGCCGCAAAGCCGCTGGAGGAGAATCCCGCAATGTGCAGCTGGTCAAGTCCTTGCCGCGCCATGAAGCCTTCCACCCACCTCGCGAGCGCCTCCGGATCCGTGCCGAGCGCGGGCACGCCCTTCAGATAACCGAAATCGGTGCAGTCCTTGAGAATGAGGACCGAATAGCCAAGTTCCAGCAGCACTGCGCTGAAGATGGCGTTGGAGACCTGAAAATTGTTGAACTTTGTGGCGAGCGCCAGCATGAGGCTGCCATTGCCCGACGGATTGCGGACGAAGACCGGCTCTTCCGGATGATAGAGCCGGTGCATGAGCTGCCTGTCCATCATGATGCCGTCACGGTGGCGCAGTGCCGCGATGGCGCGAAACCGGTTCTCGATCTGGTCGAGATACTCCTGGACCGCAATGTTGCTGAGCTGCCTCCGCAACCTGGCAATCATCTCTGGGGCTTCGGCCAAGCCGTGGTTGACCAGTTGGGTCGCCGTCATCACCGCGTCGCGCGGCGACAGAACGGGCGCGCGAGCCATGTCCCTCAGTTTCTGGACCTGTAGCAGGCTGTGCGGAGCCAGGCGTTGTGGTGACAGGTCTGGCAATCAGGTGCTCCGCGACTGCATCAGCTTCGCGCCGGCGCGATCCGCCGCGCACGCTCGACATGCATGCCGATCTCCGCGATGCTGGCGCTCTTCAGGACCGTGCTGGTGTCGAACACGACGTCGAAAGCTTCCTCGAGTGCCATGATCAGGTCAAGCTTGTCGATGCTGTCGAGCTCCAGGTTCCGCAGGTCCATCTCGAGAATGACGTCATCCGGAAGCTCGACGGTGATCTGCTTGGCGGCAAGCACCGACCTGATCACCGCGATGATCTTGTGGTGAAGGGGAGTCATGCCGTCACTCGCACCGATGCGCGCACGGGAGTGACCAGCGTGTAGTCGAGATCGCGGTAGGCCACATCGGCCACCGCGACGGCCCCAGGCTGGTGCCGGAGTGCTGCCGCCAGCAGGGTCCAGCATCGCTCGGCCAGCGGGCGTCCGATGCAGGCATGGGCGCCGGTGCCGAAGAGCAGCGGGGCAGGGACCTCGGTGAGCGTGTCGAAGCTGCCAAGGTAGGCCAGCACGATGTCCCCCGCCTTCACCCGCGTGTGGCCAATCACAATGTCCGTCCTGCAGATGCGGTCAGCGAAGGGAATGGCGCTGGTCGGCAGAGTCTCCGGGAACGGCAAGGACTGCAGCGACTGTCCCTGTCCGCGCGCGATGATGCACAGCAGGGCGTTCGCAAAGGCACCGACGAAGCCCTGATAGACACCCAGGATGACCGAGGCCTTGATGTGCTTTTCGCGGCCCTCACCGTTGATCTGCGCGCAGACCTCCTCAACGCGTTGGTTGGTGGCCTGCAGGCGCTGCCTGCTGAAGGTGCCGACGGAGGTGGAGAGCATCTGGCTGAAGCAGCCGTTGCTGGCGAGGGAGTCGGAGAAACAGCTTTCAGGCACTTCGGTCAGGGTGGCGAAGAGCCGCTTCGCCAGGGGGCGCACGAAATCCGCGACGAGTTCGAAGCTGCCGGAATGCGCAAAACGCTCGCTTACAAGTTCCGCAAGGAGAGCCTGATAGGCGCGCAGCGCGGCGTCGGTGTTGCGCAGGATGAGGCGCGCGAAGTCCCGCCGCAGCTCCTGATGTACGGCGCCATCATGCGACAGCGGCGAAGCCGCCAGCACATCCGCCGCGGCGTCGAGGTTCACGCCCTTGCGGCCCGCGAGGTCTGCAATGACCAGATGATGCTGGCGCATGGCAAAGGCATCCGACCGCAGGATCGACTGGGCGAGTTCGGGAGCCAGCGCGAACCAGCACCGGATCTGTGCGTTCCAGATCAGGCCCGGGCCATCGGCTGCCGCGCGCGCCGAACGGTAGAGGCCGGCAAGCAGGGCGTCGCTGGCGGACGGGTCCGCCGCCGCCTGCTTCCGCGTGCTTTCGGTTTTGGCGTCGCTCATCGACGGCATCATTCCCGCTGGACCGGCGCCAGGCAAGCCCCGTCCCACACCGTGTCAGGCCGGCGCTGCGGCGGCCTGCTGCTTCTTCCGGCGCAGCTGATTGGCGGCGGCCGTCTTGGGGTCGGAGTCGCCGGAGACCTGCACCGTCGGAACGGCCAGCTTGATGCCATTCTCGTCGAAGGCCTTCTTGATCATCATCAGCGCCCGGCGCTTGATGGTGAATTGCTCGCCCGGCCGGGTCATGATCTTCATGCGCAGCATCAGGCCCGACTCGCCGAACTCGTCGATGCCCTGCATCTTCAGCGGCTGCAGGGTGGCGGCGGCGAATTCCGGGTCCTGGGCCAGTTCGAGACCGATCTTCTTCACGATCTTGCGCGCCAGGTCGACGTCGGAGTCATAGGTGATGTTGAGCGTGATCTTGTCGATGGCCCAGTCGCGGCTCATGTTCTGGATGGCGCCCAGGTCGCTGAAGGGAACCGTGAAGATCGAGCCGCGGTGATGGCGAAGCTTCACCGACCTGAGGCTGAAGGACTCGACGGTCCCCTTGTAGGACCCGCTCTGGATGTATTCGCCCACCCGGAAGGCATCATCGAGCAGATAGAAGACGCCGCTGATGATGTCCTTCACCACGGTCTGCGCGCCAAAACCGATAGCAACGCCGAGAATGCCTGCGCCGGCGATGAGCGGGCCGATCTCGACGCCAAGCGACGACAGTGCCATCAGGATGGCGACGACTGCAATGACGATCATCAGCACATTGCGGGCGATCGGCAAGAGCGTGCGGATCCGGTCGCGGCGGCGGGCGAGGTCCGATCCGGCTGCGCCCATGTTGGCGGCTTCGGCGATCTTCCGCTCGATGACGGTCTTGGTGACGTGCCAGACGAAATCGGCGGTGAGGAGGATGATGGTCGCACTCAGAGCCCCGCGCATCAGGCGGGTTCCGACCGTGTCCTGTGCGGTCATGGTGGTGAAGTCGATTCCAAGCCGGTTCGCGAGAAAGACCACGGCGGCGGCGACCAGGGCCACCCGCAGGCCGCGCTCGACGACGGCGGCGATGACGCTGGGGATCTCGTTCCCGTCGGGCGCCGATCCTGCCGGCCGCAGCACGTTGTTCACGGCGTTGCGGGCGGCCGTGATGGCGAGCGGCAGGGCGAGGAAGACGGCCATGAGCCAGAAGGCCCATGTGGCGGACTCCACCCACAGCACCCAGAGAATGATGAAGCACAGGATGAGGAGATAGGTCCGCGCCTTGGCGTTGAACCATGTCTCCGCGGCGGGGCCGCCAGCCGTCCGGCTGTCGACCGGCCTGTTCCAGACCGCCTCGGCGCCAATCGCCAGCAGGACGAAGCCGAGGGCATAGGCGACCAATTGGCGCGCAGGAAGCGAGAGGCCCAGTGCGCCAAGCAGACCCACCGTGGCACCTCCGAAGGCGTACCAGCCGATGGCCAGGCTGAACCGCCTGACCCAGTAGCTGGCGCGCGCATCGGAAACCGGCAGGACACGGAAGCGGGCAGAGTCGCCGAAGCCCTTGAGGTCCGGCGGCGACAACAGGAATTCCAGCAGCACCCGCGCCGAGCGGTAGACCAGAACGGCAACGAGGTAGGCGATGATGATCTGATGCAGCCGCGGCGGCCAGTCGAAGGCGAGAAAGGCGCCGATGCTTCCCGCCGCAAAGGCGAAGACAGAACCCGCGCTGTAGGCAAGGCGCGCAAACATGGCGATGAGCCGGTCCTGCACCGTTGCGAGAGTGGCGCCCGCGATCCAGGCGCGAAGCCCTGCTGCCAGGCGCCAGAACAGCCACTGCGCCAGCACGCCGGCGGCGGCGAAGACGCCGAAGATCACAAGCACCCGGAAGAGGCCATAGCCCATCATGTCGCCGCGCACCGTGGCCAGCACCCGCCCGAGCTCCTGCGGAAATGCCGGAATTGCTGCCGCGAGATCGGTGAGATGCCGGCGGATGCGATCAACATTCGCCTCGATCAGCCTCTCTTCCTGCGCGACGGGAGTGACCGGCGCCGTTGCCGCCTTCGCCGCCTTCTGGGCGTCCAGCCACTTCTGCACCTCGGGATCGCCGAGGAGCTGCAGCAGTTCTTCCACCTTGGCCGGAGGACTGGACGTCTCGGTCTGTGCCTTGGGTGTGGCGGAAGCAAGGGTCACCGCGGCCAAGAGCAAGAGCATCGCCAGAAAGCGCCGCATGACGGCCGCAAAGCGAGATTCCGGCCAGATATTCAAGGCTGCCCCCTCCGATTCCCCTTCGTCATATCGTATGCGGGTGGGCAAGTCATCTTGAGGCAGGGACCGGCACTCAAACCCGTGGCGCCTGCAGGTTTGGCCGGGCGGACGATTTTCCGATGCCCCAAGAGACAGTCTGATCAGCCCCCATTGGGTGGTCCGGGTAGATTGTTAGTGCATTGACGGTATCGGCGCCAGCGCGGGCGGCGAAGCCGGTTGGTGTGGCGCAGCCGCCCCGCGCGATTGCAGGGATGAAGACTTCGGGCGCTGGTGGCCTATAGCCGAGCGAGCCATGAGGCTGGAGAGTGTAGTAGAAGCGGCGCCAACTCTCGATGATTGCGCTAGGTCTCGCAGGATCCAACGTAGCCATGACGAAGCGCTGGGTTGTGTCGTACAGATACAGCCCAGCGACGGCTGGTGGACCCGAGGAGCGCAATAGATCGTGGCAATGAATAGAAGTGGCATAGTCATCGTGGACTATGACCCCCAATGGCCGTCAACGTTTGACGCGGCAGGGGACAAGCTAGTGAGATTGCTTGGGGGCGGCGTTGTCGAGATTTCCCATGTCGGGAGCACTTCGATCCCAGGCCTGTGTGCCAAGCCCAAGATCGACGTTGATGTGGTCTTGTACGCCGAGGAAGCCATTCCCGCCGGCATCGAAATTCTCGAGCGATCTGGGTACACATTCCATGGCAACAAGTACAATGACGGGATGTGGGCATTCACAACCGGCAGAGGGTCATTCGGGGAGCGCGTCTATCTTTGTGGTCCGGGAAACATCACACATCAGAAGCGCATTCTGTTCCGCGACTATCTCCGAACCCATCCAGATGAGGCGGCAATCTATGGGGGACTCAAGCGCCGTCTGGCTGCCGAGGCCAGCGACGACTGGGACTACTACACCAGCGGCAAGGGGCCTTATGTTGCGTCAATCGTGCGCAAGGCAGTTGCAGCCTTGAACGGCAGCCCAGAAGTCTTTCTGCGGGAGTCAGACTGAGACTCATCCGCTACTGGCCGTATACGTCGCAGAGCTAGGCCTGGGATTTCTCACCGGGATCTTGGGATGAAGCTGCGGCACTCTCAGTCTGAAGAAATCCGCTGTCCCGGCCGCGGGTCCATTTGCTCCATGACCGGGTGTTCGATCGCGGTGTTCTTGGCGCC
>JAPLOT010000256.1 GCA_026400595.1 Alphaproteobacteria bacterium
GGCCGAGCAGTTCGAAGACCGCCATTTCCGTGTTGACCACCGAGACCCCAGCCTGCGCCATGCGGGCGAGAGCCAGCGCCGACGACTCCTGTTTCCGTGACGACATGGCATCCGCCACCGCGAAGACGCCGAACCCGGCACTGGCCAAGTCGATGCAGCTCTGCAGCACGCAGACATGGGCCTCGATGCCGGCCACGATCACCAGCGGGCGGCCCTGCTCGTGATGGCGGATGAGGTGGCCCTTGATCGCCGCATCGCGCCAGCATGAGAAGGCCAGCTTTTCGAAGACCGGCGCAGGGCCGATTTCGGCCCTGAGACTCGCGACCGTGTGTCCCAGGCCCTTCGGATACTGCTCCGAGACGGTGACCGGGATGTCCAGCGCCCTGGCTGCCTTGAGCAGGATCAGGCTGCGGGATTCGACCATTGCCTGGTCTGCCATGGCGGGCAGCAGCCGCTCCTGCAAGTCGATGAGCAGGAGGCTCGCCTTGCCGCGGTCAAGCAGCATCGGCGAGACCTGCCACCTTGAGGCCGAAGGCATAGACGAAGGCCACTTCCTTCAGCCGGTCGAAGCGGCCAGAGGCGCCGCCGTGGCCTGCGCCCATGTTGGTCTTGAGCAGCAGGAGATTGCCGTCGGTCTTCACGTCACGGAGCTTCGCCACCCACTTGGCCGGTTCCCAGTAGGTCACGCGCGGATCGGTGAGGCCGCCGACCGCGAGGATATGCGGATAGGCCTTGGCCTCCACGCGGTCATAGGGCGAGTACGAGGCGATGGTCTCGTAGGCCTGCCTGTCGGCGATCGGATTGCCCCACTCGGGCCATTCGGGCGGCGTCAGCGGCAGCGTGTCGTCGAGCATGGTGGTCAGCACGTCGACGAAGGGCACTTCCGCCACGATGCCGCGGAAGAGATCGGGCGCCATGTTGGCGACCGCGCCCATCAGCATGCCGCCGGCACTGCCGCCCTGCGCCACGATGTTGCCGCGCCGCGTGAAGCCCTGCGCCGCCAGGAACTCGCCGGCCGCGATGAAGTCGCGGAAGGTATTGGTCTTCTGTCCCAGCTTGCCGGTCTTGTACCAGCGCCGGCCTTTCTCCTGCCCGCCGCGGATATGGGCCATGGCATAGATGAAGCCGCGATCCACCAGCGACAGGATGTTGCTGTTGAATCCGGCGGGGAGCGAAATGCCATAGGAGCCGTAGCCATAGAGCCACAGCGGTGCCGAGCCGTCGAGCTTCGCCTCCTTGCGGTAGAGCAGGGTGACGGGAATGGTCTCGCCGTCATGGGCCGGGGCCAGCACGCGCCGCGTCACATAGGCCTTGGGATCGTGCCCGCTGGGGATCTCCTGCATCTTGCGCAGCACCCGCGTACGATCGCGCATGTTGTAGTCGAAGACCTGCGAGGGCGTGGTCATCGAGGAATAGGTGAAGCGCAGCACATCCGTGTCGTATTCGCGCATCTCGCCGAAGCCCAGCGAATAGGCCTCCTCGTCGAAGGCGATGGCATGTTCCGCGCCGCTGGCCATGTCGCGCACCACGCTGCGCGGCAGCGCATTCTCGCGTTCCATGCGAACCAGCCAGTTCTTCAGCACGATGAAGCCGACGAGGAAGATGCCCGGGCGGTGCGGAATGAGATCGGTCCAGTTCTCGGGGCCAGGGTTCGCGACCGGCGCGGTGACGATCTTGTAGTCTTCCGCGCCGCCGATGTTGGTCTTGATGACGAAGCGATCGTTCCAGTGCTCGAGGTCGTATTCGACACCCACCTGACGCGGCGCGATGAGTCTCGGTTCAGCCTCAGGCGCCTTCGCATCGACGATGCGGATCTCGGAGGTGTCGTGGTCGTGCACGTCGATGACGATGTAGGCTTCCGAATTGGTCTTGCCTACGCCTGTGAACATCCCGGTGTCCTGCTCCGCGTAGACCAGCACGTCCGCATCCTGCGCCGTTCCCAGCCTGTGCCGGAAGGTCTTCAGCGGACGGTGGTTTTCGTCCTGCAGCGTGTAGAAGAAGGTCTTGCCGTCGGCGGCCCAGGTAGCGCCGCCCGCGGTGTTCTGCAGGAGGTCCGGCAGATCGGAACTTGCCGACACGTCGCGCACCTTGAGTTCGTAGAACTCCGAGCCGTTGCCATCGAAGGACCAGGCGGCCAGCCGCTGGTCGGGCGACATGGCGATGCCGCCGAAACGGAAGTACGCGCGGCCCTTGGCCAGCGCATTGCCGTCGAGGATCATCTGCTCGGGACCGGTCAGATCGCGCGCCTTGCGGAGATAGCGCGGATGCTGGCCGCCGGTGACGAAGGACGAGTAATAGGACCATGGCCCGTCGGGCGCGGGAACGGAGGAGTCGTCCTCCTTGATGCGTCCCTTCATCTCGCCGAAGAGTTTTTCCTGCAGGGCCGCCGTATCGGCCATGATGGCCTCGTGGTAGGCGTTCTCGCCCTCGAGGAAGGCGCGGATCTTCGATGGCAGCACCGCGGGGTCCTGCATGACCTGCTGCCAGTTCTCGGCCTTCAGCCAGTGATAGTCGTCGCGCTTCTCGTGGCCATGCCAGGTTTCGACGCGCGGCTGCTTCTCCGCCCGCGGCGGCATGGGAATGGTCTTCGTCATGATGTCAGTCCTTGTCTGGCCGGAAGCCGAGCGACACGCCATTGATGCAGTAACGCAGGCCGGTGGGCTTGGGCCCGTCCGGGAAGACATGGCCGAGGTGCCCGCCGCAGTCGGCGCAGTGAACCTCCGTCCGGCGCATGAACCAGGACCGGTCCTCGGTTGTTCCCACTGAGTCACCGCTCGCAGGTTGATAGAAGCTTGGCCAGCCGGTGCCTGACTCGAACTTGGCGTTCGAGGCAAAAAGCTCTTTCCCGCAGCCGGCGCAGGTGAACATGCCGGCCCGCTTCTCGTCGTTCAGCGGGCTGGTGAAGGCCCGCTCGGTTCCGTGCTCGCGCAGCACGCGATAGGCCTCGGGCGACAGGCTCTTGCGCCAGTCGGCATCGGTCTTGTCGATCTTGGTGGTCATTCTTCAGGTCTCCGGACTGCGCCTAAGATGGGCGATCAGGTCGGCAAAGTGAAGGCACAGGACCTCACGCTTTCGTGCGCCGTTAAGGGGCCATTTACCATGTTCCCAGCGCAAAGGCCTTGAAATGAGGCATTTCGGCCGGATTTAAGCATCTTTAGAGGCTTCCCGGTTTTAGCTGGCATTGGTGGAGAATACTGTTGCACAGCCTTTTGCCAGTTGAGGCGGAGGCGCCCAGGGGCGCTGATCCGCGGGAAGTCACGGATTCGGCGAACCCGACCATGGGATCGCGCCCGCACGGCCGTATCTCCGCCGGCCACTTTCGCCGCCTGACCGCCAAGCTCAAGCGCCCGGAATCCGAATCGCCCGTGCATGCTGCCCTGAGGGCGGGTGAGATCGCCATTCCCGACCTGCTCGAACCGCCAGCCGAAGCCCCGGCGGTTCCGGTTGAGGATGAACCCGTCGCCGCGCAGCCCGAAGTGGACATCGCCGCTCCGGCCGATGCCGACATCGTCGTACCGGACATGCCGGATCTCGCACCGGTTCCGGAGATGGAAGCCAGGCCTCCGGAGCAGGCCGCCGATACGCCGGAACCTCAGGTGGAACCGGCTTCCTTTTCCCTGCCGCAGTTCCCCGAAATTCCCCATTTCCGGCCCGACCAGCCAGCATTCCCCGCCGTTGAACCCGCCCAGGTTTTCGCCCAGCCGGAGCCACGGGCGGAAGCCGTCGTCACCGATCTCCGCCACGAACCGGATCCCTTTGGCCGGGTCGAAGACGTTGAAGTCGATGAGGAAGTGGCGCAACCGGAGCCACCTGAAGCGGCGCATGCCGATGCGCCGGTGCAGGTCGAGGCGGCTGAAGTCGTGGCGGACGAACCCTCCGACGAGATTTTCCCGTCGCTGGTCGAAACCCCAGCCGAACCCGAGCCGGCGCTGGAGGCCATTTCCGAAGAGGTGCTGCAACCCGTGGCC
>JAPLOT010000569.1 GCA_026400595.1 Alphaproteobacteria bacterium
CGTCGAGGTGCTGCTGCTTACCGATCCGGTCGACAGCTTCTGGGTGCGTACGGCGCTCGGCTTTGAAGGCAAGCCCTTCAAGTCGGTGACGCAGGGTGCTGCCGATCTGGACAACATCGCGATCACGGACGATGCGGCAAAATCCGAAGCTGATCCTGGCGAGACCGCCACCCTGATTGCCGCCATGAAGCAGGCGCTGGGCGAGCGGGTTCAGGACGTGCGCGTGTCGAAGCGGCTGACCGACAGCGCCGTCTGTCTGGTGGCCGACGGCATGATGGACCGCACGCTGGAGAAGCTGCTGTCGCGCCAGAAGGACTCGGGTGTGTCGGTGAGCGCTCCCATCCTCGAGATCAATCCGGGACACCCGCTGATCGCGGCGCTGGCGCGGACGGTGAAGGCAAAGGGCGCAGCCGCCGTCGAGGATGCCAGCCGGCTGCTGCTGGACCAGGCCTTCGTCATCGAGGGCGAGCAGGTTCCCGATCCTGCAGACTTCGCGCGCCGTCTGGCAGAGGTCATGTCGAAGGTCTTCGCCTGATCTGTGACGCGCCTGCAACAGTGCGATCCAATTTTGTACGCGCTCTTCCGCCCTGCGGGCGAGTCTGTTACTGACATGCTCCCACGCCAACAGGAGAAGGAGTTAGCCATGGAGAATTGTTTCACGCGCCGCTGACTCCGGGCCGTCCTGAGGCTCGGGCCTCTCGGCGGATAGCGTATCTCGCGCTTTAGGCGCTCGTTTCACACCACACCTGAATCCGTCAGCATCGGTCGAAGCCGTGCGCGCGTTTGCGCGTCCGGCACGACGCCGGTCTGTCTCGACCTGTTCACGCGCATGCGGCGTCACACCCCATGTCTCGCGATGGAGACTTTCATGTTCTCGCTCAAGTTCGATCTTCTGTTTCCGAGTATCGATGCGGCCCGGGCCGCGGCACGGATGCTGAATGACCGGCTGGCCACGCCAAGGCCGCCGGCCGATCCGCGCCGGCACCGTCAGATGCTGGACGAACTCCGGCTGCACCGGGAAAAGGTGAAGCTGCAGTCCGTCCTGCACAGGCTGCACAATTCGTGATGCCGGCCTCAGGCAAAGAGGCCGGCAAAGGCCTCCATGGTCGTATTGGCGCCGCAGATGACGACGCCGACGCGCTCGTCCTTTTCCGGCCGGTAGCTGCCCGCGAGAAGGGCGGCGAAGGCGGCCGCGCCGCCGGGTTCCGACACCAGCTGCAGCTCCTGCCAGAGCCTGCGCTGGGCGTCGCGGATCTGCGCGTCGCTGACCAGCACGCACTGGCTGATGTGGTGGCGGGCGATGCCGAACATGAGCGCGCCCACCCGCGCGGCGCCAAGCGAATCCGCCGCGAGCCCCGTGGGTGAGATGGTGACCCGGTCACCGGCTGCCAGCGCGGCGTGCAGCATCTTCCAGCTCGCGGGCCAGTGTCCCCTGTCCCTGCAGGGTCGCCTCCGCATCATAGGCATGGACGCTGACGGCACCGGTCGCCGCGATATGCGCCTCGCAGAGTGCCAGGGCCTCGGGATAGCTGCGACCCTTCTGTACGATCTCCGCCCCATAGGAGGCGATGCGCGCCACCTTGGCGGGTGACGAGATCTCCGGCACGAAGATGCGGGCGCGGTGGCCCAGTTCGCGCGCCGCATAGGCGACCGCCGCACCGTGGTTTCCGCCTGAAGCCGCGGCCACGCCGCCGGGGCCCACGTCCGCGCCCAGCAACGTGTTGAAGGCGCCGCGCGCCTTGAAGCTCCCGGAGTGCTGCAGCAGTTCGAGCTTCAGTGTCACCGGCCGCGCAATTCCGGGTAAGGTGGTGTCCACCACCGGCGTTCGCCGGACATGTGCGGCAATCCGGCGGGCGGCGCCCGAGATGCTGTCGCGGTCAATGCTCATGGACGGCACTCTCTCATGCGTTGATCTCCATGCGAAGGCCCCGCACGTCGCGCGGCGGATCGGCGGGAAAGCGAAGACTGCGCCCTTCGAGGATGCGGCGCGCCGACCAGGCGCAGGCACAGGCATCGATGAGGTCGTCCCATGCCCATCGACCGCGGCTTGGGATGTGTTGAGTTACGTGATCAATGGGAAATCCATTCAGTCGGAGCAAGTGAATGCGATCATTCCTGCCGGCCAGCTGTCGCTTCTTTGACAAGACGGGCTTTCCACCATTCATGATGGAGAAGGTCAATTCCGGATGGGTCTCAAAGAA
>JAPLOT010000394.1 GCA_026400595.1 Alphaproteobacteria bacterium
TGGAAGGGCGCTTGCTCACAGGAAATACAGCGTCCGGAGAGAATCAAGCCCTCCACTTTCTTGGGGACGAGCGAGCGATAGGGAATGTCGAAACCCTCGTGGCGGAAGAAATATCGCGCGCCGTGAAAGTCGGGCATCGGGTTGGAGCTGATGGCGACCACATCCGGGAAACGCTTGCCTGCGATGGCGTCATGTTCAGTGACGACGTACTCGCCGATGATCCGGCGGGTTTCCCTCACCCCGATGCCGGTAGCTGTCTGCGCGAGATAGAGCGACTCCATGCCGGGCTTTCTCCGCAACTCCTGAACCTCGTCCCAAATCTCCAGGCGGGCATTGACCTCGGCTTGGGTCAGGGTTTCGACGTCGAGGCCGTCGCCTTGGACGGCGGGTCCCCACCTCACCACCCGATCGCCGATGCGCACTCCGCCAAACGGACCTTCTACACTGGAGGGTAACCCGCCGAGCCTGTACATCAGGGTCATCGCCATGCGATCGCCGGTGGCGGCGGGGCTCATGAACGGCACACCGGCGGCGGCCGCGACATCGCCATCACCCGTGCAGTCGATCACCACATCCGCAGTGATGGCCTGTCGCCCTGACTTCGAGTGGACAATGACGCCCGTCACCCGCGAGCCATTGAGCATCGGCGCGACGACCCAACTATGCAAACGGAGATTGACTCCCTCCTTCTTGATCAGGTTCAGGGATGCAACCTTGGCCACCTCGGCATCGAAGGGGACAGCATAAGGCAAGTCGCCCTTACGGACGTCGTGCGGCACCGTCAATTCATAGTCAGCCATGTCGGCCACGCCGCCCAGCCTCACCAGTTCGGCGATGTACTCAGCGGGAATGCCCTTTACGGTTTGCAGCGCTTCGGGCGGCCGCTGGTTGCGGAACCCGTTGTAGCAGGTCATCAGCCCGGCCGTGCCGTTGCCACCCAGAAAGGCGTATCGTTCCAGCAAAAGGGTGTCCGCACCACTGCGTGCCGCCGCAAGGGCCGCGATGACGCCGCTGGGACCACCGCCCGCTACGACCACCTGATGGCGCGCCACAATCGGCGTTTCCAGGGATTCCCGGTAGCTCTGCCGGTTTCGTCCCTGCCGGGGCGCACTTTCCTGCACGGCCGAACCCACCCCTACCACCGCAGTTCCGAGTGCGGCTTGAAAGAAGGCTCGGCGTCCCAGACTTCGCGCCGATGGCCATTTCTGCGAAGGGTTGTTCATTGGGTTTCTCCTGATCCCCACGGGCGAAAATTGCCTGCTCTTTTTCGGGTCATCCCACTCTATACTTGCGGATATCCTCGGCGCTCACCTCGCTGCTCATGCCGGGTTCTTCGGGCGCGGGGACTTCGCCGTCAATCATCTTGCAGGGCCCGCCGGTTTCCATGTAAATCGCATTGGGCATGGCCAGGAGCATATTGAGGTTGGTCGCGCCGCCTCCGTGGCTGGCCAACTCCACCCCATAGCCATCGGCGATGGCGGCAATTTCCATCCATTCGGTAACGCCACCGGCACGACGGTCGTCAGGCTGGACGATGTCTGCCCCCCGCCTCGCGATGAGGTCAGCAAATTCATACTTCGTATTGAGATTCTCACCCGTGGCGATGCGCAGGTCCAACGCCTGGGCCAGCCGGGCGAAGCCTTCCATGTCATGAGGTGGCAGAGGTTCCTCGAACCAGAAGCAGCCCATTTCCTGGTACACCTTCCCGCGCCGCCACGCCTCTTTGTGCTCGAACACCTGTTTGGCATCCACCATCAGCCGCCGGTCCTTGCCGATGGTGTCGAGCGCCAAGCGGATGCGCCGGACATCGTCGTCCAGAGAATACTTGCCCACTTTAATCTTCACCGCCTTATAGCCTTGCTCGACGGCATCGGTGACCTCGCGCTTGAAGTGGGAGAGCTCCGCGTCGTTGTCATAGTACCAGCCGCACATCGAATAGACCGGCATGCGGTCGCGATAGGCGCCCAGCATCTTGTACACCGGCAGGCCGGCGTTCTTGCCGAGAATGTCCCACAGGGCGATGTCGGTGGCAGCCATGGCAAACTGTGCCACGCCGGTCAC
>JAPLOT010000391.1 GCA_026400595.1 Alphaproteobacteria bacterium
AAGGGCGACAATTCCAAATCTGGCGGCCGCGCGGAGCCGCACCGCCGCCACAAGACGCGCCCGTAGCTCAGCTGGATAGAGCGTCTGCCTCCGGAGCAGAAGGCCACAGGTTCGAATCCTGTCGGGCGTAGTGCAGAAGGCATAAGGGTTTATGAAGAATTCGGAAAGCGGCGGAAAGGGGGTGGCTACCGGAAAAACCACCGGAAAGACGACCCAAAAGGGCTTGGCTGCGCGTGTGGTCGGCACGGCCGAACTGTTCAGCGGCAAGGCTAGCGGCTTGCTGTAAGGTCAGAGCCCATACAATCTCTCAGAGAGGCGGTCGATCATCGCATGAACTGGTTCCGGGGAGCGGCGTGAGATATACTTGCGTACCAGCGCCGAGATACGCAGGGCAAGAACACACTGCTCCTTGGTCTTCGGTATAGCAATCGGCAACTTCCGAACCAGATCCAAGCGAAGGATACGCCTGGTCCCAGCCGCTGGTGCCGCGGCAAGACAAATGTAACGCCACATGAGACTGCTATTCAGAAGGCCGAGAAGATAGTACACGTCAATTCCGCCGGCGATTCGAGAAATCGAGACAATTCCATGATGGCACAAGATGCCACTGTTATCGAGCATAAAGCCGCGTCTTGAAAGAAAGGCAGGTGCGAAGATCTTCGGCCTTGCCAATAGCCGCGACACGTCAACCTTCCTTAGTGCGTACCAGGGCTGACCAAGGCATAGGCGACGTCGCAGAAGGCGGTCTCGATGCTCTTGAAGCTAGGCGTACGCGCGTGGGAAGGCCTTGCGGAAGTAGTCTTCTTCGAGCGGGCTGCCTCTGTCGTCATAGGGGAAGATGCACACATATTGTGAATCCGTGCCCACGGTGGTGCGTGAACATCTCGCGCGGAGAATCTGCCTGAGAACTCCTTCCTCCAACTCATGGTCCTCGCCGTTGCGACTGATCAGCTTGGCGGTGCCGTGCATGCGAGTTGCTTGGCGTTTCAGGATGAAGATGCTATCGGCCCCGGTGCATACGCCGAGACTGATGTCGACGGGAACCTTGCCTAACGGAGTGCCGACCGCCTCCGCGCGATCTGCCTGTCGCCCTTTCCGATCCGAATGGAATCGCCACGTGCAATCGTTGTTGGGTGCCAAGTTGATCCAAGAAACACGTGATCCGCTCACCGACCTGCACCGGTTCGACAACAAGGAACTCATCTGGCCTCGCAAGTTGGGCCGGGCGGGCACGAAGACGTATCGAGTGTGCCCTTTGGTGGGGCTGCGACGAAGGAAGATGGCAGCAATCTGCACCGCCGCATCCGGGTCAAGGTTGCCGTCTTCGAACTCGACAATTTCCTCCACGTGGCAATGCCTTGCAATGACATCCCGCAACCGCCTTCCGCTCTTGCTTCGCAGGAAGCTGCTGGACACGCTGAAAGCCAACCGGCCGCCAGGCTTGAGCAGTTCGACGGATTTCTCAATGAACGGCATGTACAGGTCAAATTGTCCCGTGCGGGCGCTCTCAAAGCGTTGCCGGTACTCATGGGCTTTTTGAGCATTAGATCTATGAAGCTGCTCCACTCGCACAAACGGCGGTCCGCCGATGATCACGTCGAATTCTGACTTGAGCCATGCAGCATCATCGAGGAAGTCTTCGACAAGCAGGCAGGGGCTTTGTCGCGACTCCGCACTTTCTGACCCGCGTCGCGTGCTGGTTGCCATCGCAAGGGCCAGGCCCAAACGCGTCAGGGCGATTGCCCGGTGATCCACATCACTGCCGTAGATGCCGAACGTGGGCCCGCCGTTGCGGTAGTGTCCCTTGCGGGGTGGCAGAGACGACATGTACCGCGCCGCCGCAATGAGGAAAGCACCGCATCCACAGGACGGATCGAGAATATGAAGAGGGCGTGAATCAGGCAGTTCCGAAAGCGAGCGAGGAAGAACGCGGGCCACCAAGTAGTCCACGAGCGGCGAAGGCGTGTAGTGTGCCCCCTTCTCGCGGCGAAGGTTGGCGTGAAGCGTATGCCACCATGCTTCAGGAGTTGTTGGAGATTGAGCCTTTGGAGCGGATTACCTTGGGGAGCATGTGTAGCTTCCCGAACGCAATACGGCTCACGGAGCAAAAACTGGGGGGCCAAGATGAG
>JAPLOT010000270.1 GCA_026400595.1 Alphaproteobacteria bacterium
CCCTCCCGGGCGCTTTTTTCTTTCAGGCCCGGACAGAACCAGGGTCAGCCAGTTGCCGCGTGTGATGACCATGTCGCGGCGCAGCCCGTGATTGCGGTAGGTGGCCAGGATCCAGCGGCCCTGATCACGAGTCAGGCCAGACAGGATCAGGCGGCCGCCGGGCGCCAGACTTTCGGTCAACCCGCGCGCCAGCGCCACCAGCGGCCTGGCGAGGATGTTGGCAAAGATCAGGTCATAGGGGGCGCCCTGCGCAATGCGCCGGTGCTTCAGGCCCGGAGCGACGATGTATCTGACGAGTGGACCGGCTGCGTTCAGCGCCGCATTGGCTGCTGCCACCCGCACCGCTTCCGGATCGATATCGCTGGCAATGGCCGGACGACGTCCTGCGCGTGCGGCCGCGATGGCAAGAACAGCAGTGCCGCAGCCGACATCGAGAACACGCCGCGGCGTTCCGCGCTTGAGAAGGGCATCCAGCGCGAGGAGGCAGCCTTCCGTGGTGCCGTGATGCCCGGTCCCGAATGCCGTACCCGCGTCGATCTCCAGCGAGATGCCGCCAGCCCGTCTCCGGGCCCGGTCATGCGATCCGTGCAGGAAGAACCTGCCCGCTGACACGGGCGCCAGGCCCTCCAGCGATTGCCGTACCCAATCCTGCTGCACGAGCGGAACAACACTTGCGGCAGGTTGCTGCAGCTGACATGAAGCCGCCAGCGCGTCCGCTTCCTCCGCAAAGAACAGCACCACTTCCCAAAGCCCTCTGACCTCGTCAGTCTCGTTGATGATGACGGCCAGGGGATCGAGCTGAAGGTCATCCTCGATTGCCGTAGCCAGCGCGGTGGCGTCATCATGCGCAAGCGCGGGAACCGTCAGCGAGAAGCCTGCTGCCGTCATTCGCGTTCCGATACCTGGTATCGTGCCGTCTCCAGCCAGGCGGGATTGATCTCCACGCCCCAACCCGGTGCATCCGGGATCGTCGCCTTGCCATCCGTGATGCGATAGGGATCGCCCAGGAACAGGCCATACTGCCAAGGGTAGTAGTCCTCCTGTTCGATGGAGAATTCGAGGTATTTTCCAGCATTCGGAATGGCGCCCAAGAGGTGCATGGTGCACATGGTGACAAGCGACAGGTTGGCGGCATGGGGCGTCACCGGCAGCCCAGCGGCCTCGGCCATCCGGCACACTTCGAGCGTTCGTGTCATTCCGCCCATGTACATGACATCGGGTTGGACGACATCGACGGCGCGCATGGCGATCATGGTCTTCCAATTCAGGAACTCGCAGTCCTGTTCGCCGCCGGTCACGTCGATGGACAGCGCGTCCGCAACCTCCTTGGTCTGCTCGAATTCCCAGTATGGGCAGGGCTCCTCGAAGTGACCGATCCCTTCGGCTTCGAGCATCCGCCCCACCTCGATGGCACGCTTTGGCGAGTAGCAGGAATTGGCGTCGACAAGTTTGGCCACGCCATCGCCCAGCGCGCGCGAAACGGTGGGAATGATCTCTTCGGTGCGGCCGGGCCATTCGTCCTGGTCGCGGCCGCATTCGGCGCCGACGCGCCACTTGAAGGCATCGAAACCAAATTCGTCGCGGAGTTTCGAGAGGCGCCGGGCTTCGTCCTTCGGTGTGATGTCGCGCTTCATGGAGGAGGCATAGGCACGGAGAGTCCCGGGTCTTCCGCCCAACAGCGAGACCACGGGCTTGCCTTCCAGCTGTCCGCGGAGGTCCCACAGCGCCGTATCAAGCCCCGTGGTGGCGCGGCGCAGGTAAGACCCTGGGTATTTGTGTTCGCGTTCGTTGATGCGGAGCAGGGTATCGGCAAAGTCCAGTGCATTTGTGCCAAGCGCATGCCGGGCCACCTGGCGGTGGAAAATCTCGCAAGTGATATCGGAGTTGTAGGTCGAGACCTGGCCCCAGCCCTGGTCGCCCGTATCGGCCGTCACCCGGACGAATCCGACGAATTCGTTGCAGAATGTCTCAAGTTTGTGAATTTTCATGGGTCCTCCGTAGGCATAATCGACTGTCTGCAGGTTGCAGGCTCACGGTGCAACGCCGGCGAAGCAATAAAACCGTACCTGGGTATCGCCATAGTCGCGGCGGTCGAGCAGGGCGAGGCCCGGTATCTCCGGCACGTCGGCCTTCAGGGACTCTTCCAGCACCACGACCGCAGCCGGGTTCAGCCAGCCGCCCTCGACCAGCGACTTGAGAGCCTTGCCGCCCAGCTCCCTGCCATAGGGTGGGTCTGCAAAGACAAGATCGAAGCCGGGCTGCGGCGCGCAGGGGCCGAGCCTTGTGGCGTCCCGCCGCCAGATCTTTGCCAGTCCGATGACGCCCAGCGCATCGGCATTGCGCCGGATCACACCGCGCGCTTCCGCGCTTTCGTCCACGAAGAGGCAGAATCGGGCGCCTTGCGAGATGGCCTCCAGGCCAAGTGCGCCTGTCCCGGCGAAGACGTCCATGACACGGGCGCCATCCAGGCTGAAGTCCGGGATTCCATGATGCAGGATGTTGAAGATGGACTCGCGTACCCGGTCCGATGTGGGCCGCGTCGCCTGTCCCGAAGGACTGACGAGCCCATGCCCCTTGAACTTGCCGCCAATGATACGCATTCGCGCAAACGACCCCTGCTGTTCCTTCGACTTGACCGTCGGCCCCGCAATGCCTCATCTGGCACGATGCGTCTGAAACTGCCAGAGCCAATGCTGCTTGCCTTCAACGAGGCGGAGGCGGCCGCCGCGCGGGGCGAGGTGCCGGTCGGTGCGGCAATCGTCGATCGCAGCGGCACCATTCTCGCCAGCGCCGGCAACCGCACGCTCGAGCTGAAGGATCCGACCGCGCACGCCGAAATGCTTGTCATCCGGGCCGCGGCAAATGTTTTTGGCAGCGAACGGCTTGTCGGCTGCGATCTCTACGTCACATTGGAACCATGTGCCATGTGTGCGGCTGCCGTGTCTCTGGCACGCCTGCGCCGGCTCTACTTTGCTGCGGAAGACGAAAAGATGGGTGCCGTCGAGCATGGTCCGCGCATCTTCGGCCAGCCGACCTGCCATCACCGTCCGGACGTGTATGGCGGAATCGGAGAAGAGCGGTCGCGCATTCTGCTCCGCGAGTTCTTCAGTTCGAAGCGGTAAGCCGCTTGGTGATGATGCTGTCGAGCTCGCGCTTGAGCTGGTCCTTGGCCGGTTGGGCCGCGGCGAAGAGTTCCTTCAGCTTGAAGAAATCACCTCCCGAGAAAGCGAGCAAAGGCGGCGCCACGTAGATGTCGGGCGGCGTCAGCCTGCGGCGCAGCTCTGCCACCTGATGGAACATGATGAGCAGTGACCCGATGGCAAGCTCCATGTTGGAATGATGGAGGCGGACGGGCGGCCGCGGCCGGCCGGTCACATCGACGGCCACCACGAGGTCGGTGCCATGGCGCACATGGTCGAAGGGCACGGGATTGGTAACACCGCCATCGACATGGACATGGCCATCGATTGTCGGCCCGAGAATCACGCCGGGGATGGCGATCGATGCGCCCACCGCCCGAACCAGCGGTCCGGTGACGAAGACGCGCTCTTCCATGGCGTCATAATCCGTCGCGATGACCTTGAAGGGGATTCGGGTGTGCTCGATGAGGGCCGGAACGCCCTCGGGCAGCGCGAGCTCGACCAGTTTCTCACCCTGCACATGGAAGGAGGCGAGGCCGCGCAGGGCCAGCAGGTCGCGCAGTCTGGCACGCTTGGCGCCGAAGACATAGCGGAATGCGTCGATACGGTTGTTCAGCAGGAGTTCGGCATGATCACGGATGTCGCGGGCGCTCATGCCGCTGGCATAGGCCGATCCGATGAGGGAACCGATCGAGCAGCCTGCAATGACGGATGGCTTTAGGCCGAGTTCGTCGAAGACCTCAAGCATGGGGATATGCGCAAGCCCGCGCGCACTGCCGCCGCCCAGTGCAAGGCCGATCTTGAGACCGCTCATCCGCCGGCCTTCCTTGCGAAATGCCAGGCCGTCTCGGCCAGCGGCCGCACCTGACGCGCCATGGTGGCGGCCTCGGCACTGGCCGCCGTGCCGTCCCTGACGCGCCCGAGTATGCCCTGAAGGATCGCGGCGATCCGAAAGAAGTTATAGGCCATGTAGGTATTCAAGCTTGGCAGCGCGCTGCGTCCTGTCTGCGCGCAATAGTCCTCTATGTAGCTCTCTAAGCCGGGAATTCCGGGATCCTCCGCGTGCCCCACAAGCGAACCAACGCCAGCTCCAGTTTCCGAGACGGGCATGAACCAGGGCATGAGATGGTATGTGAAATCTGCGATGGGATCGCCGATCGTCGCAAGCTCCCAGTCCAGGACCGCGGAAACGCGCGGCTCCGCAGGGTGAATGATGCAGTTGTCGAGACGGAAATCGCCATGGACCACGGCGGCCCCCGAGTCGGGCGGTGCCGCATCCGGCAGCCAGGCGATGAGGCGGTCCATGTCGGCGATGCGCTCTGTTTCGGACGCTTTGTACTGCTCGCTCCAGCGACGGATCTGGCGGGCGACATAGCCCTGCGGCTTGCCGAAGTCCGATAGTCCGGCAGCCGCGAAGTCAAACCCGTGAAGCCTTGCAAGCGTGCGGTTCATGGATTTGAAGACCGCGCTGCGCTCCGGCGGAGAGATGCCTGGCGCCCAGGGTTCCCAGAAGACGCGGCCATCAACGTGTTCCATCAAATAGAATGCCGCTCCGATGACAGAGTCATCCGTACAGAGATGAAGCGGCCGCGCCACCGGAAACCCGGCCAGGGACAGTGCGTCCGTGATCCGGTACTCGCGCTCGATCGCATGGGCGGAAGGCAGCAGCTTGCCGAAGGGCTTGCGGCGCAGCACGTAGTGCCGCCGCGGGGTGCCGAGGCGATAGGTCGGGTTCGACTGGCCGCCCTTGAAGCGCGAAATCTCCAGCGGTCCTTCGAAGCCATCGATGTTGTTGGAGAGGTATTCGCGCAGCGACGTGGCGGGAATGTCGGCTGCCGTCATGCCGGTGAAGGCCTGTTGCCGGTCAATGCGCATGGGTAAGGAACGGCACAAGCGCGGCAAGCGTCGCAGTGGGATTCTCCTCGGCCATGAAGTGGCCGCTGTCGATGCCCCTGCCATCAAGCGCGTCGCACCATGGGCGCCAGGCCTGCAGCGGGGAGTCCGTCTCGCTCGGAATGCCGGCATCTCCCCACAGTGCCAGGATGGGGCAGGCGATCTTCTTTCCTGCGGCGCGGTCGGCTTCGTCCGCGGCAAGATCATAGGTGGCGCCGGCGCGATAGTCGTTGCAGGTGGCATGGATGTGCTCCGGAGTCGCATAGTGCGTCCGGTACTCGGCCAGCGCGGACTCGCTAAAGGCCGACAGATCCTTCGATTTCGTCCAGCTGGCCAGCGTATGGTCGAGATAGGCAACGGGTGCGCGCTCGATCAGCATTTCGGGCAGGGGATTGGGTTGCGCAAGAAACAGCCAGTGATAGGTCTTCATCGCCAGCTTGACGGTGAAATTGTGCCACATCGCATAGGTCGGCACGATGTCGAGTACGCAGAGCCGGGACACGCGACCCGGATGATCCAGGGCCATGCGATAGCCAACGCGGCCACCCCGGTCATGACCCACTACGGCAAAGCTGTCATACCCAAGCTTCTGCATGAGATGCAGGAGGTCGTTCGCCATGGCCCGCTTCGAATAGGCGAAGTTATCGGGACCGTTCGGCGGGCAGGACGAGTATCCGTACCCCCGAAGATCGGGCATTACGCAGGTGAAACGCTTCATGAGTTCCGGGGCGATCCGATGCCACATGGCATGGGTTTGCGGAAATCCGTGAATGAGGAGCAAGGGAGGGCCATGGCCGCCGATGCGGGCAAAGATCTCGACGTCGCCGATGCGCAACCGGTGTTCGCGAGTGGCGGGGAACAGCTGGCTCATGACGGGAGGTTACACCCCGACGGTGAACTGCGCCAAGTCCTCGGCAAATGCTTCTGCTGGTGGCGTCCGGGGCGGGCGACCATACTCCTCACCTGTCTTCTTCCCGTGCGATGGCGCGCCAGCCGATGTCGCGGCGGCAGAAACCTTCGGGCCAGTCGATACGGTCGACTGCCGCATAGGCCCGGGCCTGGGCCTCTTGCGCCGTTTTGCCGATGGCCGTGACGTTGAGTACCCGCCCGCCACTGGCTACCAGCTCTCCATTCTTCAGGGCGGTGCCGGCATGGAAGATCTCGACGCCCTCCAGACTGGCTGCTCCCTCGAGGCCGCGGATGGCCGAACCCTTGACGACCTCGCCCGGATAACCCCTGGCGCAGAGAACGACGGTCAGTGCCGCCTCGTCGAACCAGCGCACCGACATGCGGTCGAGCGTGCCATCGCAACAGGCCAGCAGCAACGCCACCAGGTCGTCCTTCAGCCGCATCATCAACACCTGGCATTCGGGATCTCCGAAGCGGGCATTGTACTCGATGAGCTTGGGACCCTCCCGGGTAAGGATCAATCCGGCGTAGAGCACGCCCACGTAGGGATGGCCCATGTCGGCAAGCGCGCGGATGGTCGGCTTGACGATGCGTTCCAGCGCCTCGCCGCAGAGCGCGGGCGTCATGCAGGGCGCCGGCGAATAGGCACCCATGCCGCCGGTATTGGGCCCGGTGTCGCCATCGCCGACGCGCTTGTGATCCTGTGCCGTAGTAAGCGGCAAGGCGTTCCTTCCATCCGTCAGCACGAAAAAGCTGGCTTCCTCGCCCTTGAGGAATTCCTCGATCACGCATTCGGCCCCGCCGAACTTGCCGCTGAGGATGTCCGCGACGGCGGCGCGGGCCTCCGCCATCGTCATGGCGACGGTCACGCCCTTGCCCGCGGCGAGACCGTCGGCCTTGATGACGATGGGTGCGCCGTGGGTCTCCAGGTAGGCAAGCGCCTTGTCCTCGTCGCTGAAGCGACCGTAGGCGGCCGTCGGAATGCCATGCTTGGCGCAGATATCCTTGGTGAAGCCCTTCGAGCCTTCAAGCTGGGCGGCGAATTTCGACGGGCCGAAAACCTTGATTCCCGCCGCACGAAGGTCGTCCTACAGTCCGGCCACCAGCGGCGCTTCGGGACCCACGACCACGAGGCCGATGGCCTCTGCCTTGCAGAAGGCGATGACGGCCCCATGATCGGCAATCTTGAGATCGACCACCCTTGCGACCTGGTCGATGCCGGGATTGCCTGGCGCGCAGAAGAGCTTGTCGCACAAGGGGCTGGCGGAGATGGCCCAGGCCAGGGCGTGTTCGCGGCCGCCGGAGCCGATCAGGAGGATGTTCATGGGTGGCGTCCTTGCTTTCTGCCGCCTTCTCGCATTTGATGTCCCGGAATCAAAGGGCAGAATTGCAATGTCCACCATCTGGAATCACGATCCGGAGACCGGCGAGGTCATCGAGGAGGCCAAGGCCAATCTTGGCGAATTCTCGGTCACCGAGATCGCCCACGCGCTCAAGCGGACGTTGGAGGACCGCTTCGGCCATGTCCGGGTCAGGGGCGAGATTTCTGGCTATCGCGGGCCGCATTCCTCGGGCCATTGCTATTTTGCGATCAAGGACGAGGGGGCAAAGCTGGACGCGGTCATCTGGCGCGGCAGCTTTGGCCGGTTGCGCGCCAAGCTGCAGGAGGGTCTCGAGGTCATCGCAACCGGCAAGATTTCGTCCTACCCGATGAAGTCCAGCTATCAGATCATCATCGAGAATGTCGAGCCGGCAGGTGTCGGCGCGCTCATGGCCTTGCTTGAGGAGCGCAAGAAGAAGCTCGCCGCCGAAGGCCTCTTTGACCCGGACCGCAAGCGCGCGCTGCCCTATCTGCCCAGGGTGATCGGCGTCGTGACCTCGCCAACGGGCGCGGTGATCCGCGACATCCTGCACCGGCTCAACGAACGATTTCCGCGCCACGTGATCGTCTGGCCCGTGCGGGTCCAGGGCGAGACGAGTGCCGCCGAAGTGGCTGCGGCCATCGCGGGGTTCAACCGCATGACGCCGCGGCCGGACGTGATCATCGTGGCGCGTGGCGGTGGTTCCTTGGAGGACCTCTGGGGATTCAACGAGGAGGTTGTGGTGCGCGCCGCCGCGGCCAGCGAGATTCCCCTCATCTCGGCGGTCGGACACGAAACGGATACGA
>JAPLOT010000012.1 GCA_026400595.1 Alphaproteobacteria bacterium
TAGGCGCAGTTGGGATGCGCGGCATCCGCATGCATCATCGTCGTGTCGGCCCAGCCCGTGGCGCCTTCGACCGGAGTGGTCGAGGCGATAGGCTGCTTGTCGGCCTGGAGCAGGTTGACCTGGGAGTGCCAGGACGCGGAGGCCACGACGCCTTCGTTCTTGAAGTCGTCGATCTGGATGAAGGCATCATGCCAGTACCGGCCGACGATGTTGCGCTGGGCGCGCAGCAGGTCGAGCGCGGCCTTGTATTGCACATCCGTCAGCTCGTAGGGGTCCTTGATGCCGAGTACAGGCTTATTTGCCATCAGATAGAGCGCGGCATCGGCAATGGAGATCGGTCCGTCAAAGGCCTGCACGCGGCCCTTGTTCGACTTGCCGTCGGGCAGGTTCTGCTCCTCGAACACCACGGACCAGCTCTTCGGCGGCTCCTTGAACACATTGGTGTTGTAGGCCAGCACGTTGGCACCCCACTGGTAGGGAGCGCCGTAGTGAACGCCCTTCACAGTGTGCCAGGGCGCGCCCTGCAGTCGCTCGTCCACCGTCTTCCAGGACGGAATCAGGTCAGGATTGATCGGCTGCACGCGCTTGCCCGAGATGAGGCGAAGCGAAGCGTCGCCCGAGGCAGTGACGAGGTCAAAACCGCCTTCGTTCATGAGGGCGACCATTTCGTCCGATGTGCCGGCCGTCTTGATGTTGACCTTGCACTGGGTCTTGGCCTCGAAGTCCGTGACCCAGTCGAAGTTCTTGTCGGTCTGGCCACGCTCGATGTAGCCCGGCCAGGCGACGATATCGACCTGGCCGTCGCCGGCGCCCAGCTCGGTTTTCATCTCTTGCGCCGCGGCAAGGCCAGCGGTCGCGCAGAGCGCCAAAGCTGAAACGATGATGCGTTTCATGGATGTCATGATTGTCTTACTCCCTGCGGGCCGTTTGTCTGGATGCCAGCTTGGCACCTTGTTGAACCCGTGCGACTATTGTGAACCATCTTGTGGGACCAATTCAACCCCCGGTCCCGGCACGGAGCTGCGCCACGTGGGAAGTCTCTTCATCCGATCACCACTTGCATGCATGGCCGAGGAGGCTTGCGGCGGGATTGTGGTCAAAGGCGGCAGAATCGTTGAGCTGGTGGCGCGGGGCGCTCAACCGGCAATGGCGGTGGATGCCACCTTCGATGCATCGCGGCATGTGGTACTACCGGGGCTGGTGAACACGCACCACCATTTCTACCAGACCCTGACCCGGGCCCATCCCAAAGCCATCAATAAGGAACTCTTCGACTGGCTCAAGGCGCTCTATCCGGTATGGGCACGCCTCACGCCAGAAACCCTGCGGCTGGCCACGCGGCTGGCGCTGACGGACCTGCTGATGTCCGGTGTGACGACCACCTCCGATCACCACTATGTGTTTCCGAAGGGTCTCGACGACGCAATGGATATCCAGGTGGACGAGGCGGGGCGCCTCGGCATGCGCATGACGGTGACGCGCGGGTCGATGAATCTTTCGGTGAAGGACGGTGGGCTGCCGCCGGACAGCGTGGTGCAGGACGAGGATGAGATCCTCGCCGATTGCGAGCGTGTCATCGGCAAGTATCACCAGACCGGCGATGGCGCCATGATCCAGGTGGCACTGGCACCGTGTTCGCCCTTCTCGGTCACCCGGTCGCTGATGTGCGCCTGTGGCGAACTGGCGACCCGCCACGACTGCCGGCTCCACACACACCTTGCGGAGACACATGACGAGGACGACTTCTGCAAGGCCCGTTTCGGCATGTCGCCGCTGGATTATCTCGACTCCGTAGGGTGGCTCAATGGTCGGACCTGGTTGGCGCATGGCATCCATTTTTCCGATGCGGACATCACCCGGCTGGGCCGGCACGAGGTTGGCGTGTGCCACTGCCCGACCTCCAACATGGTGCTGGCCTCCGGTCAATGCCGCACCCGGGACCTCGAGGCAGCGGGCTCGCCGGTTGGACTGGGCGTCGATGGATCAGCCTCCAACGACAGCTCCAACCTCATGGAGGGTGTCCGCCACGCGCTCATGATCAACCGGTTGACTTACGATGCGACCGTCACCCACCTGGATGCGCTCCGCTGGGCGACCGCGGGTTCCGCTCGCTGCCTGGGCCGGTCCGACATTGGCGAGATCGCCGTTGGACGGCAGGCCGATCTCGCGTTCTTCGCGCTGGATGAGTTGCGCTTCTCCGGCGCGGGCGATCCCCTGGCTGCACTGGTTCTCTGCGGTGCCCACAGGGCTGACCGCGTGATGATCGCCGGCGAATGGCGGCTGATCGATGGGGTTCCGCTGGGCCTTGATGTCGCGGACCTGCGCGCCGCCCATGGTGCCGCCGCGGCAAAGTTCCTCTAACAATTCCGGAGTGGATCGATGACCCTTGCCGCACAGTACAGCAACCGGGAGCTGGTTCCGGACCACCCGCAGATCATCGCGGGCTGGCACAGCGATGCCCAGGCCTTTCGGGCGCGCGCCAAGGCGGATGTCGACCTGTCCTATGGCGCAGGTCCGCGCAATCGGTTTGACCTGTTTCATCCCAGGGCGGACAAGGGTGGTCCTTTGGTGGTTTTCATCCATGGCGGCTACTGGCGGTCCTTCGACAAGTCGGTCTTCAGCCACATGGCGGCCGGAGCAGTCGCGCATGGCCTTACGGTGGCGGTGCCGAGCTACAGCCTCTGTCCGGAAGTACAGGTTCATGACATCATCGACGAGTTGCGGCAGTTCTGCTTGGAGGCCCGGCGCCTGACGGGCCGCAAGTTGCTCGTGTGCGGCCATTCGGCGGGAGGGCACTTGGCGGCATGCATGGCTGCAACAGACTGGTCATTGCTCGGCGCTCCGCCGGACCTGATCCAGGCAGGCCTCTCGATCAGTGGCCTGTTCGACCTTCGCCCGTTGCTGGCAACACCGCTCAATGACGACATCCGGCTCACGGCATCGTCTGCCTTGGCCGCGAGCCCCCTGAGTTGGCCGGTGCCGCGGAGTCTCCCGTTTCACAGCTGGGTTGGGGCGCTCGAGAGCCGGGAGTTCATCCGCCAGTCAGAGACGCTCTCCGCGGCCTGGACCGGTCTGGGCCTGGATGCTCCGCATGTGGAGGTCGCCGGCAAGAACCATTTCACCGTCCCAGACGGACTTTCGGACCCAAAGAGCGCCATGACACGCCAGATCGTTGCGCTTGCGGGCTACTGACGGTTGGCATGCCTCCTGCAGAACGGCAGGGACGACACGAGACTGTCCCATGGAGGCGCAGGTGAAGAGCAGGATCATCAGGTTTGGCGGCCTTTACCTTGTCTACGAGGTGCTTTCGACTACTGCTGCTCTCGCTTACGTGGCATTTGGTGGGACGCTGCCAGGGCTCTAGGACGGCCGCAAATCTGTTGCATTGCGACGGATTTATTGCAATGCAGCATGAAATCCATTAAAAGCCGATTTGTCCAAGCAGAGGATGACTCGCATGTCTGACGTGAAGTCCGCCGTTCCGGGTTCCCGCGAGGAACAGATCAAGGCCATGGCATACCGTCTGTGGTTGGAGGAGGGGTGTCCCGAGGGTCGTGCCGAAGCCCACTGGTTTCAGGCGATCGAGCTTGTCGGCGCGACTACCGCCGCCACCCCGGCGGTCAAGCCGAAATCCAGGCCAAAGGCCGTCATTGCCAAGGCGGCCAGCCGGTCACGGAAGGCAAGGTCGTCCTGACTGACTGGGTCTCGGAGGCAATGTGCCCGTCAACCTGTTGTATAGCAGGTCGTGAGGGCTGACACCGATATCCCGCAACAGGCGGTCGTCCAATTGCATCAACCCGGTTCGGGGTCCCTGGTTGCGGAACGTGCCGCGCAAACGGGAAATGAATCTGGACCTCAGCGTCGGCTGCATGGGTGGGGTGGCGATGATTGCAGGGTTCATTTGACGGGCCGCTTTCCTGTGCTGGTTCAAGCAAGCTGGCAGGATGCGCCGCGCTGCCACAATCCTGCCTGAAGCGTCCCTTCATCTGGCGTTCATCCACCTCGGGGGGCACAGCGTCATAATCTTGAACACAATGCCTCTCCCATTTCGGCGTGAAGCAACTATATTACGAGTCCATGGCAAAGAAGCCGTCACACAAGGACGACAATCAGACGGGTGTCATCACCCGGACTGAAGCGAAGACCAAGAAGCCTTCGCTCTATAAGGTATTGCTTCTCAACGACGACTACACGCCGATGGAGTTCGTCGTCCACGTCCTTGAACGGTTCTTCAACAAGGGCCGCGAGGAAGCCACGCGCATCATGCTGCACGTTCACCAGAAGGGCGTCGGCGTCTGCGGGGTGTTCACTTACGAGGTAGCGGAGACCAAGGTCACGCAGGTGATGGATTTCGCCCGCAACCACCAGCATCCGCTCCAATGCACGATGGAAAAGGAATAGCGCACCATGCCGACATTCTCCCGCAGCCTTGAAAAGGCCCTCCATCGCGCTTTGGCCCTGGCCAACGAACGGCAGCACGAATACGCGACCCTCGAACACCTGCTTCTGTCCCTCATCGACGACAACGATGCCGCCGCGGTGATGAAGGCCTGCAATGTAGACCTCGATGTGCTGCGCCGCAGCCTGGTGTCCTACATCGATACCGAGCTGTCGGGCATGATCACCGCAGAGCGCGAGGAATCCAAGCCGACCGCCGGATTCCAGCGGGTCATCCAGCGCGCCGTCATTCATGTGCAGTCCTCGGGACGCGAGGAGGTGACCGGCGCCAATGTGCTGATCGCCATCTTTGCCGAGCGGGAAAGTCACGCGGCTTTCTTCCTGCAGGAGCAGGACATGACCCGCTACGACGCGGTGAATTTCATCTCCCATGGGATTGCCAAGCGGCCGGGACTGTCCGAAGCGCGCCCTGTACGCGGCGTCGATCAGGATCAGCAGAACAGCAGCGGAGACGGCGAGGACCGTGACGGCGGCAAGAAGAAGGGCGAAGCCGACGCGCTCGATGCCTATTGCGTCAATCTCAACAAGAAGGCAGCGGAAGGCAAGATCGATCCGCTGATCGGCCGCGAACAGGAAGTCAACCGGACCATCCAGATCCTTTGCCGCAGGCAGAAGAACAATCCGCTCTTCGTCGGCGACCCGGGCGTCGGCAAGACCGCCATCGCGGAAGGCCTCGCGCGGAAGATCATCAACGGGGACGTGCCGGAAGTCCTCAAGGATTGCACGGTGTACCAGCTTGACATGGGCGCCTTGCTCGCCGGTACACGGTATCGCGGCGATTTCGAGGAAAGGCTCAAGGCCGTCGTCAAGGAGATCGAGAGCCGTCCTGGCGCCATCATGTTCATTGACGAGATCCATACGGTGATCGGAGCAGGGGCCACCTCCGGTGGCGCAATGGATGCCTCGAATCTGCTCAAGCCTGCGCTTGCCGGCGGGTCGTTGCGCTGCATCGGGTCGACCACCTACAAGGAATACAGGCAGCATTTCGAAAAGGACCGCGCTCTGGTGCGGCGCTTCCAGAAGATCGACGTCAACGAGCCCTCGATCCCTGATGCGATTGCCATCCTGAAGGGCCTGAAGCCTTACTACGAGGAATTCCACAAGGTGCGCTTCACCGATGATGCGATCGAGAGCGCGGTGCAGTTGTCCTCGCGCTACATGGCCGACCGAAAGCTGCCGGACAAGGCGATCGACGTGATCGACGAGACAGGCGCATCGCAGATGCTGGTGTCCGAGGACAAGCGCCGCAAGGTGATTGGCGTGCCGGAGATCGAGGCGACGATCGCGACGATGGCCCGCATACCGGCCAAGACGGTGTCGAAGGACGATGCCACGGTGCTGAAGAACCTGCAGGATGAGTTGAAGCGGCTCGTGTTCGGGCAGGACAAGGCCATCGAGGCGCTGTCATCCTCGATCAAGCTGGCCCGTGCTGGCCTGCGCGAGCCGGAAAAGCCCGTGGGCTGCTATCTGTTCTCCGGCCCGACGGGCGTGGGCAAGACGGAAGTGGCCAAGCGTCTTGCCGAAGTGCTCGGCATCAACATGCTGCGCTTCGACATGTCGGAGTACATGGAGCGGCATTCGGTCTCCCGTCTCATCGGTGCGCCTCCGGGCTATGTCGGGTTCGAGCAGGGCGGCCTCCTCACCGACGGCATCGACCAGCACCCCTACACGGTTCTTCTGCTCGACGAGATCGAGAAGGCCCATCCCGACCTCTTCAACATTCTGCTGCAGGTCATGGACCACGGCAAGCTGACCGACCACAATGGAAAGGCGGTGGATTTCCGCAATGTCATACTGATCATGACAACCAATGCCGGCGCCCAGGACATGGCCCGCGCGGCCATGGGTTTCACCAGGAGCGTGCGCGAAGGCGACGATCAGGAAGCCATTGCCCGGATGTTCTCGCCCGAGTTTCGTAACCGCCTGGATGCCGTCATTCCCTTCGGGCACTTGCCACCCGAGGTGGTGCGCAAGGTGGTCGAGAAGTTCGTCATGCAACTGGAAGCACAGTTGTCCGAACGTCAGATCAACATCGAGCTGTCGACCGAAGCCGCCGACTGGCTGGCGGCCAAGGGCTATGACCCGCAAATGGGAGCGCGCCCCCTGGCCCGCGTGATCCAGGAGCATGTGAAGAAGCCATTGGCCGAGGAGGTTCTTTTCGGCAAGCTGGCCAAGGGCGGCACGGTCCGGATCCTGCTCAAGGACGATGCCTTGACCTTCAGTTTCCTGGGACGGAATGAGGAAAAGGCCCTGCCGAAGCCGCCCGAACGCAAGGCGCTTCCACGCAAGGCGCCCGCAAAGGCCGAGGACAGGCCGGCTGCCAAGCGCACTGGAGGCTCTGGAAAGAAGAAGCCCAAGGCCAAGGCCGACTGAGGGAACCAGGCCGCCAGCCCGTCGGAGGCCCGGAAACCACTTGTTGAAGTGGTGAATTGCAAGCTGCGCATTTCTTGCTACAGTAAGAAAAAACAATCGGGTTCCGCGCAGACGGAACCGGGGAGAAGCGCTTGGTTGCAGTCGCAAGACAGATGGCGGACCGTCCGGTCGCCGTCCGGGTCCACGATCTTCACAAGAGATTTGGAACACTCGAGGTTCTGAAGGGTGTCTCGCTGACGGCGCGCGAAGGCGATGTGGTGTCGATGATCGGGGCCTCGGGCTCGGGAAAGAGCACCTTCCTGAGATGCATCAATTTTCTCGAGATGCCGACCGAAGGCACCATCGAGGTGACCGGTGAGCAGGTCGCTCTCGGACGTCAGAAGGATGGAAATCTCCATCCCTCCAATCGCAAGCAGTTGGAAATGATCCGGACCCGGCTGGGCATGGTGTTCCAGAGCTTCAATCTCTGGCAGCACATGACGGTTCTTCAGAATGTCATCGAGGCGCCAGTCCATGTTCTGGGCGTGCCCAAGGCCCAGGCGATCGAACGAGCCGGCCAGTTGCTGCAGAAAGTTGGCCTCTATGACAAGCGCGATCAGTACCCGGCTTTCCTTTCGGGTGGACAACAGCAGCGCGCTGCCATTGCAAGAGCGCTCTGCATGGAACCCAAGGTCATGCTCTTCGACGAGCCGACTTCGGCGCTCGACCCGGAACTCGTCGGCGAAGTGCTGAAGGTGATCCGCGACCTTGCGGACGAGGGTCGGACCATGATCCTCGTGACGCACGAAATGAAGTTCGCGAGGGATGTCTCGAGTGAAGTGATTTACCTGCACAAAGGACTCATCGAAGAACAGGGACCGCCGTCCCAGGTCTTCGGCTCACCGCGCAGTGAGAGGTGCCGTCAGTTTGTCTCTGCCATTCATTCGTGACCTTGGCGGGTGCATCCGGATATGTTTAGTTGAACAGAAAGCGGGGTCCGAGGGGGCCGCCGCAACAACAGGGAGAAGACCATGAAGCTAACTCGCCGCGTTCTATTTGCAGCCGCAGCCGTGGCCATGATTGCTGCAAGCGCACCCGCGATGGCCGACATCAAGTTCGGTGTCGCTGCCGAGCCCTATCCGCCTTTCAGCTCCAAGGATGCGTCCGGCAAGTGGGTCGGATGGGAGATTGACTTGATGGATGCGGTCTGCGCCCAGATGAACGAGAAGTGCGAACTCGTGGAAGTCGCGTGGGATGGCATCATTCCCGCCCTGCAGGCCAAGCAGTTCGACCTGATCTGGTCGTCCATGTCCATCACCGACGAGCGCAAGTAGACCATCGATGTCTCGGTCCTGGACTACAACACGCCTTCAAAGCTTATTGGTACCAAGAACGGCGATCTTGATATCTCACCTGAGCATCTCAAAGGAAAGGTGATCGGCGTGCAGGTCTCGACGACGCACGAGCGCTATGCCCAGAAGTTTTTCGGATCCGCAGGCGCAGAGATCAAGACCTACAGCACACAAGACGAGGCGAACAACGACCTCGCAGCAGGTCGGCTCGACTATGTCCAGGCTGATGCTTCAGCACTAGATGCGTTTCTTCAGTCGGACCAAGGAAAAGGCTGTTGCGAAACCAAGGGGAACGTACCACCTGACGCGGAAACCCTTGGTGCGGGCGTGGGAGCGGGAATTCGGAAGGAAGATACTGCGTTGAAGGAAAAACTGAATGCGGCGATTGCGGCCCTCGTTAAGGGCGGCAAGTTCGATGAAATAACTGCAAAGTATCCTGAACTGGTGGGCAAAATCGAGTTGCCTGCGAAGTAGTAGGTACTGGGGCCCGCACCGCAAGTTGCGGGCCTCGATGTTTCCGGAACCCTGATGGCGGAAAAACCCGGCTTCCCTGAAATCCTCAGCTTCGGCCCAACGGGCTACGGCGACGAGCTGGCATGGGGGGCCCTGATTTCGTTGAGCATTGCCATCCTGGCCTACAGTGTGGGCCTCATGATCGGCACGATCGGAGCCTTGTGCAAGTTGCACGGCAGTCCGCTCACCAAGAGAATTCTTTTCGGCTACACCACGATTGTGCGAGCGGTACCCGAACTCGTCCTGATCCTGATCCTCTATTACGCCGGCAGTTCTGCCCTTAACGCCGTGCTCGAATCGATGGGCTACGAGGCACTCGCCATCAATGGTTTCGTCGCCGCGGTCTTCGTCCTGGGATTCGTTCAGGGCGCTTATTCCACGGAGGTGCTGCGCGGTGCCATCGAGGCGATCCCGATTGGCCAGCTTGAGGCGGCCCGGGCCTATGGCATGTCGTCATTTCTCGAGTTTCGCCGGGTGACCCTGCCGGCCATGCTGCCCTTTGCGCTGCCTGGCCTGGCCAACCTTTGGCTTATCGTCACCAAGGACACCGCGCTGATTGCGGTCGTGGGTTACACCGAACTCGCACTGACGACCCGGCAGGCGGCCGGCAATACCAAGATGTACCTGACCTTCTTCCTCGTGGCCGGTGCCATCTATCTGGCCATCACGCTTGTGTCGCAGCAGATCTTCGGTGCCATCGAGCGCCGGATGCGGCGCGGCCAGCGCAAGCACTCCTGAGGAACGGCATGAACCTTCACATCGCCAAGATCATCGTGAAGTCAGTGGTTCTCGGCGGTCTTGGAATTCTGGCGATCGCGCTGATCTACTGGCTCTTCTTCGCGTCCGAATGGTCATGGCTGCCAAAGTATCTGCCGCTGCTCCTGAAGGGGCTCTGGATCACCATTCAGCTGCTGGTCCTGTCCAGTGTCTTCGGCATGCTGCTCGCAATCCCGATCGGCCTGGTGCAGGTGACCGGACCGTCGTGGCTCGCCTTCATCGCCCGTTGGTTCTGCACCATCATCCGGGGAACGCCGCTGCTGATTCAGCTTTGGCTGATCTACTACGGACTCGGCTCGCTTTTCCCGCAGATCGGCGCGGCATATCCAGGCTTCCGCGAGAACTTCATGTGGCTGATACGCCTCGATTCCTTCTACTATGCGCTGTTTGCCTTCACCATCAGCTTCGCGGGCTATGAGGGTGAGATCATGCGCGGTGCGTTCCTCGGC
>JAPLOT010000107.1 GCA_026400595.1 Alphaproteobacteria bacterium
GAGCCAGATCCAGCCTTCGCCCGCCGGCTCAAGTTCATGCAGGGAGCGCATCACGTTCCAGGCGGTCAGGACCGAGAGCGGATTCACGTTGGCGATGAAGTCGCGCACATAGTCGTTGGCAGGGCGCAGCACGATGTCCTCAGGGGCACCCGACTGCACGATGCGGCCGCCTTCCATGATGGTGATGCGGCTGCCGATCTTGAGCGCCTCCTCGAGATCATGGCTCACGAAGATGATGGTTTTCTTGATCGCCTTCTGAAGCTGCAGCAGCTCGTCCTGCAGCTTGGTGCGGATCAGCGGATCGAGCGCCGAGAAGGGCTCGTCCATCAGCAGGATGGGGGCTTCCGTCGCAAAGGCGCGGGCGAGGCCCACACGCTGCTGCATGCCGCCGGACAGCTCGTGAACGTACGTGTTGGCCCATTGGTCGAGACCGACCAGCCGGAGCTGGCGGTCGACCTTGTCGTTGCGTTCGGCTTCGGGCATGCCCGAGAGTTCCAGGCCGAAGCCGGCATTCTGGCGGACCGTGCGCCAGGGCAGCAGGGCAAACTGCTGGAAGACCATGGCCACCTGCTTCTGGCGGATGTGACGCAACGTGGCCTCGTTGCAGGAGGCGACGTCGACCATGCGGTCGCCATCCTTCACCAGGACTTCGCCCGCGGTGACCTTGTTGAGGCCGTTCACGGCGCGCAGGAGCGTCGACTTGCCGGAACCCGAAAGCCCCATCAGCACGCTGATCTCGCCCTCTTTTACCGTAAGGTTGGCCCCCGTTGCGCCCAGCACCGCACCGGTCTTCTTGAGGATGTCCGAACGGTCTGCGCCGTCGCGCGCCATGGCCAGAGCCTCGGCCGACCTGTCGCCGAAGATGATGTCGACGTTCTTGAACTCGACAGCGGTGGTCATTTCTTTCCTCCCGCCTTCATGGCCAGAACACGATCAAGGATGATGGCGAGAATGACGATGGCCAGGCCCGCCTCGATGCCCAGCGGAATGTTGCGGTTGGCCAGCGCCTTGTTCACCGGATTGCCGAGGCTTGGTGCGCCGATCAGCGTGGCGAAGACGACCATCGACAGCGACAGCATGATGCATTGCGTGAGGCCCGCCATGATCGACGGCAGCGCCGCCGGCAGCTCGACCTTCCACAGCAACTGGCGCTTGGTGGCTCCGAAGCTCTCGCCGGCCTCGATCATCGGCTTGGGGATCGAGGTGATGCCGAGGTAGGTCATGCGCACCGGCGCCGGCATGGCGAAGATGATGGTGACGATGAGCGCCGGTGCTGCGCCAAGGCCGAAGAGAATGAGAATAGGAATGAGATAGACGAAGGTGGGCATGGTCTGCATGAGGTCGAGGACCGGTTGCAGAACCCGCCAGACCTTCGGCTTGTGCGCGGCCCAGATGCCGAGCGGAACGCCGATGGCCATGGACAAGGCGGTGGCGCCGACGACCAGCACGAGCGTCTGCACCGTCTCCTTCCACAGTCCATGATTCATGATGAAGAGCAGGCCCAGCAGCACGCCGAGCGCCAGCTTCCATGATTTCTGCAGCGAGTAGGCGAAGCCTGCGAGAGCGAGCGCCAGCAGGATGGGCGGCAACAGGAGAAGGAATGCGGTGGCGTTCTCGATGATGAAGTTCAGCGAGATCTTGATGGCATCGAAGAGCCACTGGAAGTACTCGACGATGAAGTCGATGAGCGCCTTGCCCCACTGGCCGACGGGAATCTTCCAGGCGCGAACGAGTTCTGAGACCGGATCCATGTGCCCCTCCCCAAGGGTTGTTGCCCTTCCGCAGTCTTGAGCGCTGCTTGTGCGAAGGGATCACAGGTTCCGGGCCGGCTTGCGGCCAGCCCGGGACGCAATGAGCGTACTAGCCGCCGAGCGCTGCGGAAACCGCCGCCGCCGCATCGCCG
>JAPLOT010000419.1 GCA_026400595.1 Alphaproteobacteria bacterium
CCGGCCAGGGCGCCGACGATGCTGCGGCCGATGCCCGGCGCGCCGCTCAGCCAGAGATTGAGGGTCCCCGCCCCGAAACCGCCGGCGGCGGCACCCGCCAGCAGTGCCGCGGCATAACCGATGCCGGCATGCTCGATCTTCTGGCCGGCTTCCCTGAGGCGCCAGCGATAGACAAGCGCGGTGACGGTCATCGCCGCCACCGCCGCTGCAAGGTCAAAGACGGTGTGGAGGATCACGTCCGCCAGATGGTTCCGAGCACGTTATAGGCAAAGAGCAGCATGCCGAGCAGGAAGCCGATCGAGCCGATGGCCGCACCGGGCTCGACTGCCGGATTACCGCCATAGAGAAAGATGAGCGACACGCACATGAGCACGGCACTCAGCGCCGTCACCCAGAACTGCACCCTCGCCATGACCGACAGGTTGAGGGCAGGAAAGTGGTGATAGAAGAGCCCCATCAGCGCCAGCGAGACCCAGCCGGCCAGCATGATATGGGCATGGGTTGGATGCTGCCCATGGTCACCGCTGATGGCCATGTGCAGCCCCAGCGCCATGCCGGCGAGCGCAAACAGAATTGCCGTGGTTATGAATAGGCGTGCGACACCCTGCATCTTCGTTTCTCCCAGCTGCAGTGATTCCCCCTAAAGTGGAGACACCTCTAGCACCGGGCAGCAGGTTGTTCCACTTCGCTAAGCTTGTATTTCCAGCGCGTCGCGCAGGATCTTCTGCAGGTCCTCGCGGCGATAGGGCTTCATGATGATGAAGCCCTCGCGGAAGCGCGGCTCTTCCTGATGCACCATGGCGCCCTTCGGATAGCCGGAGGTATGCACGATCTTCAGATCCGGGCGGATGCCGCGCGCGGCCTGGGCCAGATCGAAGCCATTCAGGCCGCCGGGCATGACGACATCCGAGAACATCAGGTCGATGTCCGGCGTTTCCTGCAGGCGGGACAGGGCCTGGAGGCCATCCTCGGCTTCCACAACGCCATAGCCGAAGTCCTCGAGGAAGCCGCAGGCAACCGCACGGACGGCCTCCTGGTCCTCGACGACGAGGATCTTGGTCTTGCGCGGGGGCGGCGCGTCGAGTTCGGCCACCTGCACCGGCGCGTCCGGCGCGGCGGCAATGCCTTCGACGTCGGGAAGCGCCTCGCCAGGCGCGAACTTGCGCGGCAGGTACATCTTGACCGCCGTGCCGTGACCCACTTCGCTGTAGATGTTGATGTGGCCGCCCGACTGCTTGATGAAGCCATAGACCATGGACAGGCCGAGGCCGGATCCCTTGCCCTGCTCCTTGGTGGTGAAGAAAGGCTGGAAGACACGCTCCAGCAGCTCGGGCGACATGCCGTTGCCGGTGTCGGAGACGGCGACCATCACATAATGGCCGGGCGTCACTTCCGGATACCTGGCCGCATAGGCCTGGTCCAGATAGACGGGCTGCGTCTCGATGGTGAGATGGCCGCCCTTGGGCATGGCGTCGCGCGCGTTGATCGCCAGGTTGAGGATGGACGATTCAAGCTGCGAGGGATCGATCAGCGCCTTGGGATTGCCGTCCATGACGGCGACCTTGAGCTGGACCATCTCGCCGATGGTGCGCGACAGCAGCGGGGCGAGATCGCCGATCAGTTCGTTGAGCTGCACTTCGCGGGGTTCGAGCACCTGGCGGCGGGCGAAGGCCAGCATCTGGCGGGTGAGGTCGGAGCCCTTGCGCGCGGCGCTGATGGCTTCCGAAAGGCGCTTGGTGCTGCGGTCATCCGGCAGCTTTCCTTCGAGCAGCTCGAGATTGCCGATGATGACGGTGAGCAGGTTGTTGAAGTCATGCGCGAGGCCGCCGGTCAGCTGGCCGATGGCCTCCATCTTCTGGGCCCGCTGCAGCGACCGCGCGATCTCCTGCTTGTCGGTCATGTCGACGATCTGCACGGTGAGCTGCGAGATCTCGCCGGTCTCGTTGCGGATCAGCGCGATGGTGGTTTCGCCGTGCATGAGGCGGCCGTCGGGACGCGGGTAGCGCAGCTCCTGCCGGATCGACGGCAGCCCGCCCTTGATCAGGTCGCTCATCCGGGCCAGCAACTGGGCGCGGTCGTCGGCATGAACGGTCTCGTCGAAGGCCACGGAAAGCTCGGGGCTGCGGCCCGTGAAATCCCAGAAGGCCGAATTGGCGATGCTGACCTCGCCGGTGGGCGCCACCAGCGCCATACCATGCAGGCAGGATTCAAAGGCCGCGCGGAAACGGCGGTCCTCGACCACGGTCGTTTCCTGCGGAACGGTGACGGAGACCGGCTGGTCCAGGAGGCAGACCGAGCGTTCGATGCGACCCTTGTCGCCGCGATAGGCGGTCATGGACAGGAGGAGCTGCACCGGCGAACCGTCGCGCCGCATCACTGTGACCAGTTCGTGATGGCAGCTGCCGGTCTGGAGATACTTGGGATAGACTTCCTGCACCAGCCGGCTGCGCGATTCCGGTGCCAGCAGATCGTTGAACAGCTTGCCGGCGATGGCATCCTGGCCGTAGCCCAGAGCCGCTGCCCAGTGCTTGTTGACCGAGGTGATGCGGCCCGCGCCGTCCATGCAGAGTAGCATGACCGGGAGATTGGCCAGCAGCATCTCGTAGACCTTGCCGTTCTGGTCCGGGAAGAAGGGAACGAAGGTTTCGGTGCGCGGCTGCGGCTTCTCGATCTTCCAGGCGGTTCCGGGCGAACGCAGCTCGTCCCATCCGGTGAAGGGCTGATTGAGGCTGGTGGCGGAGACGGGAGGATTCATGGTCGGGGCAGCCTTTTGCAGAATGCTCAGCTGCACAATTATAGGGACCGCAGTTAATGGACCCTTGCCCACAAGGTTAAACCTTGCCGCGAGCGGTCAAGGTCTTTGCAAGCCTCACATTATGGTTAAGGCCAGGTAAATCTCAGGCGGTGGACGGCCGGCCGATGGCCTCGGCGCGGACCACGGCCTCGAGCATGCCGTTGTCGTCGACCGCGTCGGGAAGATGACTCTTGCTGATCGAGACATGCACCTGCGGCTGATCGGCGCCGAGCTGGCGCACCGCCGCTTCCGCCAGGTCCCGCGCGCTGTTTTCCGCGAAAGCCAGCGCGGCCTCGCCGCTGGCGAAGCTGCTGACCCCGCGCGGACCGAGAACCCGGAACAATCCGCTGCCATCACCCTCCACCGTAACCGTGACGGACTGTGCAACCACGCCGGTGGCCGCTCCCACGGCATTGGCGACATCGAAGAAGGGCGGGAAGACGATCTCGCAGGCCAGCCGGCGGCCGACTTCTTCGTAGTAGACGCGAACCGGACCGCCGACGGCGACGACCGGAATCTGCGGCGAGAGCTTCACGGCGGCAAGCCCGAACTGGCCGCGGCCGGAACAGACGGCATCGACGAGCTCGTGCGGGCCGAAGGCCTTGCCGAAGGCGGTGTCGAGAATGACCCGGCAAGTGAGCCGCACCGTCTCGCTCCAGACTTCGCGACAGAAGGCTTCGACCCTGGCGTCGTCGCCCAGCTTCATGTCGCGGAAGCGCACCAGCAGCTGGGCCGCCAGGCGGGCGGCCCCTCCCGGCCAGTTGTCCTGGAGACCCAGCACGAGCGCCGCATCGGAGGGCGTGAAGCCGCCGGTCTGCACCAGTCCCTTGCGCTTGAGGGCCGCGAGCGCGCGCTGC
>JAPLOT010000381.1 GCA_026400595.1 Alphaproteobacteria bacterium
AGTGGGCGGCTGAGCAACGGATGGAGCAGCTGGCATGACGCTGACCTTCTGGTTCGATGTGCATTCGCCCTGGGCCTATCTCGCCGGCCACCGCATCGGCGCGCTGGCGCGCAAACACGATCGGGCATTGATTTGGAAGCCCATCCATCTGCCGCGGCTCATGGACGCCATCGGCGGCTTCAAGCCGCTGGAGGCGGCACCGCAGCGCGTGGCCTGGTTCCGGCAGGACGTTCTCGACCATGCCGAAATGCACGGCCTCCCGCTCCGCTATCATCCGCGCTATCCGCTGCGCAATGCGCGGGCGCTGCGCGCCTGCCAGCATGCCGCCGTCGAGGGCCGGGGCGAGGCCTTCACCTGCCGGGTGCTGCGCGCCTATTGGTCGGAGGACGGCGACATCGAGGACATTGATGCACTGGCGCGCTGGGGCGAGGAGAGCGGGCTTGACGGTGTCGCCATCCGCGCTGCCGCGGTGAGCGAGACCTGCAAGCAGAAGGTCGAACTCAACACCGAGGCTGCGATCGCCCGCGGCATCTTCGGCGTGCCGACCGTCGACACCGGCATCAAGCTCTACTTCGGCAACGACCGTCTCGATCTCCTCGACCTGCACCTCGGTCGGCGTGCCGGTGGTGGGCACCCGCGCTGACGGGACGGTCTACGCCTTCGCCAGGCGGCCGGCGGCGCCCAGGTGCTCGACGATGGCGTCGGCGGCGCCTTCGGCGGTCAGTTTGGTCGTGTCGATGCGGATCTCGGGCCTTTCCGGCGCCTCGTAGGCCGAGGAGATGCCGGTGAAGTGCTTGATCTCGCCGCGCCGAGCCTTGGCATAGAGGCCCTTGACGTCGCGCTTCTCGGCCTCGGCCAGCGGCGTGTCGACGAAGATCTCGACGAACTCGCCGTCCTCGACCAGTTCGCGCGCCATGAGGCGCTCGGAGCGGAAGGGCGAGATGAAGGAGACCAGCACGATCAGTCCGGCATCGACCATCAGCTTCGCCACTTCGGCGACGCGGCGGATGTTCTCGACGCGGTCAGCATCGGTGAAGCCGAGGTCGCGGTTCAGGCCATGGCGGACGTTGTCACCGTCGAGAAGGTAGGTCATGCGGCCTTCGGCGTGTAGCTTCTTCTCGACGAGATTGGCGATGGTCGACTTGCCGGCGCCCGAAAGTCCGGTGAACCACAGGACGGCCGGCTTCTGGCCCGCGAGGCCTGCGCGCGACACCTTGTTCACGTCGAGTGCCTGCCAGTGGATGTTGGCGGCGCGGCGCAGCGCGAAGCGGATGAGGCCCATGCCGACCGTGTTGTTGGAGAAGCGGTCGATGACGATGAAGGAGCCGAGGTGGCGGTTCTCCTTGTAGGGCGCAAAGGCGATCGGCGTGTCGAGCTCCAGATTGCAGAGGGCGATCTCGTTGAGCGCGAGGCTCTTGGCCGCCACATGCTCCATGGTGTTGACGTTCACCTTGTGCTTGATCGTCTCGATGGTCCCCGGCACCTGCTTGGTACCGGCCTTGATCACGTAAGAGCGGCCAGGCAGCATGGCCTCCTCGTCCATCCAGAGAATGTCGACCTGGAACTGGTCGGAGACCTCGACAGGCGCATTGGCGGCGCAGATCACGTCGCCGCGGCTGACGTCGACCTCGTCCCTGAAGGTGACGGTGAGCGACTGCCCGGCCACGCCCTTGGCGAGATCGCCGCCATAGGTGACGACCCGCTCAATCGTCGATGTCTTGCCCGACGGCAGCACCTTGATGGCATCGCCTGGTGCCACGCTGCCGGACACGATGCTGCCCGAGAAGCCCCGGAAATTCTGATCCGGCCGGTTGACCCTTTGCACCGGCAGGCGGAAGGGCTGGCTGTCGAGGTCGTCGCCCACCGGCACGGTCTCGAGATGGGCCATCAGCGTCGAGCCATGATACCA
>JAPLOT010000273.1 GCA_026400595.1 Alphaproteobacteria bacterium
GTGCATCCAACGACCCCGCCCAGGGCCACGATACCTTCCCGCAAGATCATCTAAGGAACCAGGAGAACGCACGTACACTTTCAGCCTGCTTTCTGATTGCATCAGTCCGTGCCCAACCCCTGGGCCAGTGACAATCAGTTAAGCACCAGAGTCTGATAAAACAATGACAAAGGTGCCGCTCTGGAGCTGGGTCGAGATTAAACTGCGGTAAGTGTTTCAGTCAGGTGAAGTGCCATAAACATCTGGCAGTGTCGTTGAAATTCGGTTTCTTGCCTCTCTGGATTCCGGGCGTGGCGAACGCAGAAGGGGCGCCTCGCGGTGCCCTCGGAAACTCATTCCAATAGGATAAGCGCTCAGTCGTCACCAAGGCAGGTTTGGCCGTTGCCGCATGTTGCCTTCTGCTTGAAGAAGACAGCTTTGTCATTTTCGAGTCGGAAGAGCTGTCATCGCTGCTGCTGGAACCCGAGGAGGGACGAAGGTCAGCGACAGGCAAGTAGGTAGTGTTCAGTGGATGATCCACGTGATTTTCCTGGAGAGGCAGGGCATAGATCCGCATGATCGAATTCGCTCCAGCCAGCTGTGTTCAACGATGAGGATCAGGTGGGGAGCCTCAGCTGCCCGCCCCGGTATCCTCGGTGGATGAAGCAGAAATGAGTTGGCGCTGCTTTGCTGACAGTGCTGCAAAGTGGTCTAGTCAACCCTTGAAAGCAATGGTGGCGAACGCCACGGGCCAGAGGCGGGCAGGTCGACGTTGATTCCTCTCTGTTCCGCCACCGGAAATTCCCTGCTCAAGGGCAGAAATTCGCTGCTTGCCGTGCTAGGGAAATTGCTCCAAGTCTCTGGTATTCATCGAGGAATTCAGCCGGACTAGGCCCTCGAAAATCGAATTGTGGAAGATTCCCTGTTCTTTATCCCTGTAAGCAGGGAATGGGGTAGTAGAGACGGGTTTGCGAATGACTGCCTCCACCGCCATGCTGGAAGATCCCCTGTATCGAGGAATCAATGACAAATCGCCGTGAATCAGCACGTCGGGTGGCAAGCGTCCGGAGATGCCCCGCGGCGCTGGGTGGCGGCAGAGATGGCGGTCGCTGACAGCATGGATCAGCCGTTCACGCCTCTTGTCCGCAGTCTGCCGTCCTCCGTGCCCTTCGTGGGCCCGGAAGCGATGGAGCGGCGCACGGGAGTGGCCTTCAGGGCCCGGATCGGCGCCAATGAGAGCGTGTTCGGGCCATCCCCCAACGTTATCGCGGCCATTCAGGAAACGGCAGCGCAGGTCTGGAAGTACTGCGATCCCGAGAACCATGATCTCAAGGTCGCGCTGGCCCGGCATCTGGGCGTCGCGCCGGAGAACATCGCGGTTGGCGAGGGCATCGACGGGCTCTTCGGGTATGCCGTTCGGCTCTTCGTCGAACCGGGTGTTGCCGTGGCCACGTCACTGGGCGCCTACCCGACGTTCAACTTCCATGTTCGCGGCCATGGCGGCCGGCTGGTGACGACACCCTATGTCACTGATCACGAGGATCCGCAAAGCCTGCTCGACCTCGCGCGCCGCGAGAAGGCACGGCTGATCTATCTCGCCAATCCGGACAATCCGATGGGAAGCTGGTGGGGCGCTGCGGTCATTGCCAACATGATTGCCAATCTGCCGCCGGGCGCCTTGCTGATGCTTGACGAGGCCTATGGCGAGTTCGCACCGGCGGGTACGCTTCCGCCCCTCGATGTCGGAAATCCGCGCGTCCTGCGCTTCCGCACCTTCTCGAAAGCCTATGGACTGGCTGGACTGCGTCTGGGCTATGCGATTGGCCATGTCGATGTGATCAAGGCCTTCGACAGGATTCGCAATCACTTCGGCGTCACGCGCCTGGGCCAGGTGGCCGGCCCCGCGGCGCTCAGCGATCGGGACCATCTTGCCAAGGTCGTCTCGCAGGTTGCGGCTGCACGCACGGCCATTGCCGCGATCGCGCAGGACAACGGACTCCACCCTCTGGCTTCCGCCGCCAATTTCGTCGCGATCGACTGTGGACAGGATGGCGATCATGCGCGGCGCGTGCTTGAGGCGCTGCTGTCGCGCGGCATCTTCGTGCGCATGCCGGGTGTGGCGCCTCTCGATCGTTGTATTCGGGTAACGGCCGGGACGGATGCGGATCTCGCCATCCTGGCGAAAGAACTGCCTGCGGCCATTGCGGCTGCGGGTTGAGCGGGGCAGGCGTCGACCAATGCACGGCAGCATTGCAGGATGGAACGTTGACGTCCGGAAGAGAGGCCAACTACAACCTGCGCCGATGATTGCGACAGTGCCCTCGAGCGCCCTTGACGAGAGTTGCCGAACGCGGCCAACCCAACCTGGTCGTCTATGTCGTCTGTTATGACATCCGCTCGCCCTCGGGAGATTGACTCCACCCAGCTTGCCACGGCCATTCGCGTGCTGACCATGGATTCGGTGCAGCACGCAAAGTCGGGCCACCCGGGTATGCCGATGGGCATGGCAGATATCGCTGTCGCGCTCTGGCATCGCCATCTGCGCCACAATCCGGCGGATCCGGGCTGGTTTGATCGGGACAGGTTTGTCCTGAGCAATGGCCATGGCTCGACGCTGCTCTACAATCTCCTGCATCTCACCGGTTACGATGCACTCGCGGAGCGTCTGATGGCTGTGCAGTTCAACCGGCCGGGCCATGCCATCGTCGATCACCATACCTATGTGTTCGTCGGCGATGGTTGTCTGATGGAGGGGATCTCCCACGAAGCCTGCTCGCTGGCCGGAACGCTCGGACTCGGCAAGCTGATTGTGCTCTATGACGACAATGGCGTCTCCATCGATGGCGACGTCAGCGGCTGGTTTGCGGACGATACGCCTCGGCGTTTCGAGTCCTATGGCTGGCATGTGGTTGCCAATGTGGATGGTCATGACATCGCGGCGGTCGACCGGGCCATTGCGGAATCGAAGGCCCAATCCCAGCGCCCCAGCCTCATCTGCTGCAAGACCGTCATCGGTAAGGGTGCTGCCACCATGGCGGGCCACAAGGATTGCCATGGCGCGCCGCTCGGCGCAGAGGAAGTCGCCAGAACCCGCCTGTCGCTGAACTGGCCCTATCCGCCCTTCGAGATTCCGGAAGCCGTTCGCTCGGCCTGGGATGCGACCGAAGCGGGCAAGGCGCATCAGCAGGACTGGGAGATTCGTTTCGAGGCCTATCGGACCCACTATCCGAAGGAGGCGGCCGAGTTCGAACGCCGGATGGCGGGCCGGCTGCCGGATGACTTCGCGGAGACGGCAAGGCGTCTTCTCGAGCAGGCCGGGGGCAAGACGGAACCGGTGGCCGCCCGCAAGGCGAGCCAGGATGCCATCGCCTTCCTTGCTGGCCGCGTGCCGGAACTGATTGGCGGTTCCGCCGATCTCTCGGCCTCCAATCAGACCATGTGGAAGGGTGCCATCACCGTCACGCGGGAAAGCGGCGGAGACTATGTGTCCTACGGCGTTCGTGAGTTTGCCATGGCCGCCATGATGAACGGCATGCTGTGCCACGGCGGCCTCCGGCCATTCGCCGGAACCTATCTTGTCTTCTCGGACTACGCGCGCAACGCCCTGCGCATGGCCGCGCTGATGGGGCTTGGAGCCATCCATGTGCTGACCCATGACTCGATTTCGGTCGGCCCGGACGGTCCGACCCATCAGCCTGCGGAGCATCTCGCATCCTTGCGTCTGGTGCCCGGCCTCGCTCTCTGGCGTCCCTGCGACGCCGTCGAGACGGCCGTTGCCTGGGTCATGGCACTGGAGCAGACCCAGCATCCCACGGTCCTCGCCCTGAGCCGCCAGGCGATGCCTTTCCAGGTCCGGGATCAGGAGCAGGTGGTGGCCATCCGCCGCGGCGGTTACGTGCTCAGTGCCGAAGCCGGGCCGCTAGAAGCTGTCATCATCGGAACCGGTTCGGAGGTTGCGCTTGCCATGGACGCGCAAGCCAGGCTCAAGGCGTCAGGCATTCATGTGCGGGTGGTGTCCATGCCGTCGACCGGGCACTTCGACCGTCAGGATCAGGACTGGCGCTGGTCCGTGCTGCCTCCGGGTGTCCCTCGCATTGCGGTGGAGGCAGGCGTGACGGGCTATTGGTACAAGTACGTCGGGCTCGACGGTCTCGTGATCGGTGTCGACTCCTACGGACATTCGGCACCATCCGATGATCTCTATGCCCATTTCGGTGTCACCGCCGATGCCATTGTCGCTGCCGTGACGAAGATTCGGAACAGTGGCCGGAAATGACCGACAGACCTGCCGCGCCACATTTTCTGCCTGCCTCACGGATTGGTTGCGTTAGGAACCTGCCGGCATTATGCGGTGCTAACCCGCCGCTTCTTCACGAACGGAATTCAACTGCTCCCTTCAACGCGAACTCATGACAGGTTGACATGTACAGACTCGACGAAAAGCTCGCCCGCATCCGCGCCGGAAACTACAAGCGTACGGACTTCATCATCGCCGATGCAAAGGATGGCGACATGGGCCCAAGCATGACCTCGACGGGTCCGAAGCGCGGCAAGGACGGCAAGTGGACGCGCTACTACACCCGCCCGGAATTCCTGCGCAACATTCGTGCCGTGATCGAGCAGGACATCGTCGACATCATGCTGACCTCGGCGTCCAATCTCGAGGCGCTCGTCGAGATGGGGGCCTATCGCAACAGCGTGGTGAAGCCTGCCATCCGCGCCAACGACACGACCGATGTCTGGGTCGTCCGCGGCGCCAGCTATTCCAAGCAGCCATCGCGCCCCTTCCGCTCGGCCAACCTTGCCCGTGTCATGCACGGGGGACTGCGACCGAGCCCGGGTACGCCCGTGACAGGCACGGATCTCGGGCTTTACTCGGTGACCTTCAACAATGACCTCGACCACGACTATGCCTCTCTCGAGGCCTTTGGGGCATTCCGCGAGGATGCCGCCCGCAACGGCTTCAAGTACTTCCTCGAGGTCTTCAATCCCAATGTCGACTGCAAGATCGATCCGGAGCAGATTCCGTTCTATGTGAACGACTGTCTTATGCGCTGCATCGCTGGCGTGACCAAAGCTGACCGGCCGCAGTTCCTCAAGATCCCCTTCAACGGCCCCAAGGCGCTCGACGAACTCGCCTCCTACGATCCGAGCGTCATCGTGGGCGTGCTGGGCGGCGGCGCGGGCACGACGCGGGACTGTTTCGAGCTCATCAATCAGTCCGAGAAGTACGGTGCGCGCGTGGCGCTGTTCGGCCGCAAGATCAACCTCGCCGAGGATCCCCTTGCGATGGTGACCTTCATGCGGGAAGTGGCCAGCGGCAACATCGCGCCGGCCGAGGCGGTCAAGGCCTATCATGCCAGCCTGAAAAAGAGCGGGATCGCCCCGATGCGCGAACTGGCGGCCGACAACGAGATCACCGAGAAGGTTCTGAAGGGAGCCTGACATGGCGGACTCGACCCGGCGAGGTTTCGTGACCGGCGGCACCTGGTGCGTCGACATCAACAAGGTCGTGAGCCACTGGCCGCAGGAAGACGGCCTCGCCGAGTATCTCGGCGAAGAGCGCGCCAATGGCGGATCGGGCAGCAACTTCGCCCTCGACATGCGCCAGCTCGACCCCGAAATGCCGCTTGAGACAATCGCGCTGGTCGGTGACGACAGCGACGGCCGCTTCCTCATGGGCGTGGCGGACAAGGCCCGCATCGATCGCACGCAGATGCACGTCACGACGGCGGCAAACACGCACTACACGGACGCCTTCGTGTCGGAGCGCAGCCACCGCCGCACGCACATCTATTTTCGGGGTACTTCCGCACTCCTGTCGCCCGACCACTTCGACTTCGGCAAGGTCAGAGCGCGCATGCTGCATCTCGGCCTTCCGGGTGTGCATCGGGTCATGGATGGACCATGGGGCGATGATGCCAACGGCTGGGTCGCGGTGCTCAAGAAGTCGCGTGCGGCAGGCCTGCAGAACAACATGGAATTGGCGAGTGTCGGCAGCGAGGCGATTTCGCGGATCGTGTCGCCCTGCCTGCCATTTCTCGACACGCTGGTGGTCAATGATGTCGAGATCGGCGCCTTGTCGGATCTCGTGACCTCGCCCGATGGCGTGACCGACATCGCCGCAAGCGAACGCGCGGCCCGCATTGTTCTGGACAAGGGTGTGAAGGATCTGGTGGTCGTCCACTCACCGGTGATTGCCATCGCGGTCGCCCATGGCAAGCCGACCGTGTTCAAGCGCTCGGTCAACATTCCGTCTGATCAGGTGGCCAGCGCCAATGGCGCGGGCGATGCCTTTGCGGCCGGCATGATGTTTGGCTACCACGAAGGCTGGGAGGTGGAGCGCTGCCTCGAGCTTGCGCACGCAAGCGCGGCCTGCTCCCTGCGCAGCCTTGCCACGACGGGTGCCATCGAACCGTGGCAGGAGTGCCTGGCGCTCGCCAACCGGTGGGGTTGGCGCAGCTGATGCCGCAGCCGTCGACATCTCTCTGATGCCGTCATAACCTTCCGGCGACAGATAGCGGGAGGACATGATGGTGCATAACTTTCTCAGTCAGCTGACCGGCTCCTTTGCCATGCCGGCTGCGGAGAACCCAACCGTTGCCATGGTGGAAGCGGCCTTTCGCCATCACGGGCTCGACATCCGCTACATCAACTGCGAGGTGCCGCCGGAAAGGTTGGGCGATGCGGTCAGGGGCGCCAGGGCCATGGGCTGGATCGGCTTCAACTGTTCGATCCCGCACAAGGTGGCAGTCATCGAGCATCTTGATGGACTGGGAGACTCTGCCGCCGTGATGGGAGCCGTCAATTGCGCCGTGCGGCGCGGCGACAGGTTCATTGGCGAGAACACCGACGGCAAGGGCTTCCTGCAGTCGCTGCGCACGGTCACCGATCCGAAGGACAAGACCGTGGTGATGTTTGGGGCAGGGGGTGCGGCACGGGCCATCGGCGTGGAACTGGCTTTCGCGGGTGCAAAACGCATCATCGTCGTCAACCGCAGCGCAGCGCGGGGCAGGGCGCTTGTCGATCTGCTGAACGGCAAGACCGCGGTTGCCGCCGAACTTGTCGTGTCGCGGGAGCCGTACCAGGTACCCGACGCGGCGCAGATTCTGGTCAACGCCACGTCTATCGGGCTCTATCCCGATGTGGAAGGCCGCATCAATCTTGATGTGACAAGTCTTCGTCCGGACCTCGTGGTCGCCGACGTCATTACCAATCCTCCGCGGTCGCCGCTGATCCGGGACGCGGAGGCGCGGGGCTGCAAGGTTCTGGATGGACTTGGCATGGTGGTGAACCAGGGCGTCATCGGAATCAAGTACTGGACGGGTCTTGACGTCGACGCGGCCGTGATGCGCCGTAAGCTGGAAGAGCTGTTCAGGGCTTAGGCGTTCCCCGGGACTGCTCATTAATAAATCAGCCCGATTGATTTATTGACAAGACGGCCGTTTTGAGTCCTAATCCCTGCCGGCGTGCCGGAGGGGACTTCTGCCTTGCGGTGCCGTTCGAACGACAAAGACACAAAGTCTCAATCCGCCCCGCATCGGGGTTTGTTTCCATGGGAGGAACTACGTGAAATCTGCATTCAAAGCTGCACTTCTCGGCGCCGCCGCCATAGCGCTGTTTGGCACTGCCCAAGCGCAGGCCGCCGGCATTGGCGCCTGCCTGATCACCAAGACAGAGACCAATCCCTTCTTCGTGAAGATGAAGGAAGGCGCGCAGGCCAAGGCCGCCGAACTGGGCGTTGACCTCAAGGCCTATGCCGGCAAGGACGACGGCGACAACGAAGGCCAGGTCGCCGCTGTTGAAACCTGCATCGCCGACGGCGCCAAGGGCATCCTGATCACGCCGTCCAACACCAAGGCCATCGTGCCGGTGATCAAGAAGGCGCGCGACGCCGGTATCCTCGTGATCGCCCTCGACACGCCGCTCGATCCGATCGACGCCGCCGACCAGACCATGGCGACCGACAACTTCCAGGCCGGCTTTCTCATCGGCGCCTATGCCAAGGCCAAGATGGGCGATGCCGCAAAGGACGCCAAGATCGGCTTCCTCAACATCAATCCGCAGCAGGTGACTGTCGACGTGCTGCGCAACCAGGGCTTCATGTCGGGCTTCGGCATCGACGTGAAGAACCCCAACGTGATCGGTGACGAGGATGATCCGCGCATCGTTGGCCACGATTACACCAATGGCAATCCGGAAGGCGGCCGCAAGGCCATGGAAAACCTTCTCCAGATCAATCCGGACATCAACGTGATCCACACCATCAACGAACCCGCAGCGGCGGGCGCCTATGAGGCGCTCAAGGCCGTGGGCAAGGATGGTCAGGTGCTGATCATGTCGGTCGACGGCGGTTGCCCGGGTGTGAAGGACGTGGCTGCCGGCGTGATCGGCGGCACCTCGCAGCAATATCCGCTGCTGATGGCTGCGCTTGGCGTGGAAGCCATCAAGAAGTTCGCCGACACGGGCGAGAAGCCCGGCGTGACCGAAGGCAAGAACTTCTATGACACTGGCGTCGCGCTGATCACCGACAATCCGGTCGAGGGCGTGCCATCGATCACCACCAAGGAAGGCCTGGAAAAGTGCTGGGGTTGATCCCCGCACATTTTCGGTGAAGTATTCCACCGACACGAAGGGCGGCCCACGTGGCCGCCCTTTTGATGATAAGTAGAAGCCGGAGAAAAGCTGGCGAAGGGGAGATGGGGAATGGCCAAGGCACAAGAGTTCGAGAAAGCACTCGACGAGAGCGACAGGTCCGTCGCGTCATTCGAGCATGCAAGATCGCCGATCGAAAAGATCCAGCACTTCTTGCATTCCAATCAGGCTGCCGTTCCGCTGATTGTGCTCGTCATGTCGGTTGCGATCTTCGGCGTGCTGGTCGGCACCAAGTTCTTCAATCCCTTCTCGCTGACCCTGATCCTCCAGCAGGTGGCCATCGTCGGCATCGTCGGGGCCGCGCAGACTCTGGTCATCCTCACCGCCGGTATCGATCTCTCGGTCGGCGCGGTCATGGTGCTGTCCTCCGTCGTCATGGGGCAGTTCACCTTCCGGTACGGTATACCCGTGCCGATTTCCCTTCTCTGCGGACTGGTGACAGGCACGCTCTGTGGTTTCATCAATGGCTGGCTTGTCGCCCGCATGAAGCTGCCACCATTCATCGTGACGCTCGGCACATGGCAGATCTTCAATGCGATCAAGTATCTCTACTCCGCCAATGAGACGATCCGTACTCAGGACATCGAAGCTCAGGCACCGTTGCTGCAGCTTTTCGGCGCGCAGTTGAAGCTGGGTGGCGCCGTATTCACCCTGGGCGTGATCTTTATGGTGCTTCTGGTTGTCTTCCTCTGGTACGTGCTGAACTATACGGCGTGGGGTCGAAGACTCTATGCCGTTGGTGACGATCCGGAGGCGGCAGCACTGTCCGGTATCCGCGTCGACCGCATGCTGATCACCACCTATACGCTGGCGGGGTTCATCTGCGGCATCGCGGGATGGGTACTCATCGGCCGCATCGGCTCGGTGTCGCCGACCGCCGGCGAGTTCGCCAACATCGAGTCCATCACGGCCGTCGTGATCGGCGGCATTTCGCTGTTCGGCGGGCGCGGCTCCATTCTCGGCATGATTTTCGGCGCATGTATCGTGGGCGTGTTCTCGCTGGGCCTGCGCCTGCTCGGTACAGACCCGCAGTGGACCTATCTGCTCATCGGCGTGCTCATCATCGGCGCCGTCACGGTCGACCAATGGATCAGAAAGGTATCAGGCTAATGGCACAGGAACCGATCCTCACCGCGCGCAGGCTGGTCAAGCGCTATGGCCGCGTGACGGCCCTCGACAACGCGGATTTCGATCTTTACCCGAACGAGATCCTGGCCGTCATCGGTGACAACGGTGCGGGCAAGTCGACGCTGATCAAGGCCATCTGCGGCGCCGTGCAGCCGGACGAGGGCGAGATCAAACTCGAAGGCCAGCCCCTGAACTTCAAGTCGCCCATGGATGCGCGTCAGGCTGGCATTGAGACGGTCTACCAGAACCTCGCGCTCTCGCCCGCGCTGTCCATCTCAGACAACATGTTCCTGGGCCGCGAGATCCGCAAGGAGGGCGTGCTCGGATCCTGGTTCCGCATGCTCGACCGCAATGCGATGGAAAGGCGCGCGCGCGAGAAGCTCACGGAGCTGGGTCTCATGACCATCCAGAACATCTCGCAGGCCGTGGAAACCCTGTCAGGCGGCCAGCGCCAGGGCGTTGCCGTGGCACGTGCCGCGGCATTCGGCTCGAAGGTCGTCATCATGGACGAGCCCACTGCCGCTCTTGGCGTGAAGGAGTCGCGCCGCGTGCTTGAGCTGATCCTCGACGTCAAGCGGCGCGGACTTCCGATCGTGCTGATTTCGCACAACATGCCGCATGTCTTCGAAGTGGCCGACCGAATCCACATCCACCGACTCGGTCGCCGCCTCTGCACCATCAATCCGAAGGATTTCAGCATGTCGGATGCTGTCGCCTTCATGACGGGCGCGAAGGAACCGCCAGCCGAACTGAAGGCCGCCTAGCCGGCCAAAATCAATGGCCAGCGACGCCGCCTGATGGCCGCCGGTCATCATGGCCGCCGTAGAGGAGGCCGGTAACCGGCTTCCGCTTGGCCATTGCATCGTTGCCGGAACTCGCTGTTGCGTCGGTTGCCACCTCGGCCGGACCGATGAGAATGGCTTCGGCAGCTCCCCATTCGGACTGCTCCACCACCTTGTGCCCCATGGCCTCGAGTTTTGCCCGGGTGTCCGGCGACAGGGCAAAGGGCTCGACCGCCATCTGGTCCGGCAGCCACTGATGATGCATGCGGGGCGCATTCACGTCTTCCTGGATGGTCATGCCATGTTCGATCACGTTCAATATGACCTGGACCACGATGGTGATGATGCGCGAACCGCCCGGCGACCCAAGAACCATGAAGGTCTTGCCATCTTTGGTCACGATCGTCGGACTCATGGAACTCAGGGGCCGCTTGCCGGGCGCGATGGCGTTGGTCTTGCCCTGCACCAGTCCGAAGAGGTTTGCCACACCGGGCTTGATGGTGAAATCATCCATTTCGTCGTTGAGGAAGAAACCGGTGTCGCCGGCAATGACCTTTGCGCCGAACAGGGCATTGATGGTGTAGGTGACGGCAACAGCGTTTCCCTGCGCGTCGACAACGGAGTAGTGGGTTGTTTCCGTTCCGCCATGAGGCTCCGTACCGGGCCGGACATCTTCCGACTTCGCGGCCTTGGTGAGGTCAATCCTTGCTCGGATGCGCGCGGCATAATCCTCTGACAGCAGTTGATCCAGCGGGTTGCTGACGAAGGCCGGGTCGCCGAGCAGGAAGTTCCGGTCAACGAAGGCGTGGCGCATCGCTTCTGCCATCACATGAAGCGACTGCGCGGAGTGCCAGCCCTGCTCTGCGATGGGATAGCCTTCGAGAATGTTCAGGATCTGGCAGATGGCCGTCCCGCCGGAACTTGGCGGTGGCGCCGAGATGATCTCATAGCTGCGATAGCTGCAGCGCACCGGCTTTTCCTCTGAGACCGAATAGCTCTCGAAGTCCTTCTTCGAGAGAATGCCGCCATTGGCGCTGCTGGCCGCCACGATCCGGTCCGCGATGGATCCCCGATAGAAGGCGTCCGTGCCATCCTTGGCAATCGACTTGAGGGTGGTGGCGAGGTTCGGCTGGACCAGCCGATCACCGGCCGACAGCGGTTTGCCATCTTTCAGGAAGATCGATGCCACGTTCGGTTCGGCGACGAGTGAGTCCGCCGCACGGGACAGGATGTCGACATCTCCCTGATCGAGGATGAAGCCCTCCTCGGCCAGACGGATGGCCGGCGCCATGACCACGTCGCGCGGAAGCGTGCCATAGTCCCTGAGGAGGGTGTCGAGGCCGAGCACGGTACCGGGAACCGCCACGGCGAGGTAGCCGCGAAGGCTGAGGTCCTTGATCACCTCGCCCTTGTCATCGAGATACATGGCTTCGGTCGCCGCCAGGGGCGCCTTCTCGCGGAAATTCAGGAAGACGTCCCGCCCGTCGGCGAGGTGCAGCGTCGCAAAGCCGCCGCCGCCGATGTTTCCACAACAGGGATTGACCACCGCCAGGGCATAACCCACGGCAACCGCGGCATCGACCGCCGTTCCTCCCTTGCGCAGCATCTCGGCCCCCACCTCTGACGCGATGCGCTGGGACGTGACCACCATGCCATTGGGGTAGGTAACGGGCGGGCGGGTTGCTGCCACCGCCGATCCGGCGAGCAGGAACGAGAGGAAGATGACAACCAGGGTCCTTCGGTACCCGTGCGGCATGGCGTGGTCCTCCGAAGCTGTGCGGCGCGATGCGCGATCCTGCGGCATGCGGCGCGCAACTACAAGCCGTAGCGCCTTTTGGCCACGGTCGTGACGGTCATTCGGTAGACAGCGTCAGCCTTCCGCGCCATAGTTGCAAGAAAACGGAGGAAAGCCATGGAAAACCTGTCGCGTCGCGGAGTCCTGAAGGGTGCAGCTTCGGTAGCGCTTGCCGCCGCCTTGCCAATGCCGGCCGTGCTGGGCGCCGGCACGATCAAGATCGGCGTGGTGCAGCCCTTTTCGGGTGGTCTCGAGCTCTTCGGCAACCAGGCCAAGCTTGGGTTGGATCTTGCGGCGGCGGAGATCAATGCGGCGGGGGGCATCGGCGGCTCTACGGTCGAACTGATCTACGAGGACGACAAGACAGATCCGAAGACGGCCGTCGAACGCGCCACGTCATTGATCCGCAAGGATGGCGTGATGGCCATCTCCGGCCCCATCACCTCGAACAATCGCGATGCCATGATGCCGACCATGAGCCGCTCGAAGGTGCCGCTGCTCTACGCGACAAACTACGAGGGCGGCGGCTGCGACCGCTATCTCTTCTCCTTCAACACGGTGCCCAATCAGGAACTCGAACAGCTCATCCCCGCACTCAAGGAGAATGCTGGCGATAGCTTCTACATGTTCGGTGCCGACTATGTCTGGCCGCAGAAGATGTTCGAGGCGGCCGAGACCATCGTGACCGGCCTTGGCGGAAAGTCGGCCGGCAAGGAGTTCACGCCCTGGGGCGTCAAGGACTTTGCGCCGGTGGTGCGGCGGGTCAAGGACTCGGGGGCCAAGTGCCTGCTGTTCGCCTTGCCCGGTGCCGATGGCATCACATTCATCCGTCAGGCGGAGGATCTTGGCCTGCTGAACGACGTGACGGTCGGCTTCCTCGGCTTTGCCGAGACCTATCTCGGCGCCTTCGGCGAGGGGAAGGGCCAGAACATGTGGGTGACCGTTCCCTTCGCGGCATCGATGACCGATCCTGGCCCGGCGGAATTCGTGGCGAAGATCCGCAAGGCGGCCGGCGATGGAGTGCCGATCTCGCACTATGCCTTCACGCATTACAACTCCCTCAACGCGGTCAAGGCGGCACTTGAGAAGACGGGCAAGATGGACTCGGAGGGCTTGGTGGACGGCCTCACGGAACTGAACGTCAAGACGCCGACGGGCGACATTCTCATCGGCAAGGATCATCACGTCACGATGAACATGTTCCTTGCCAAGACGGAAGGTGCCGGCCTTGCGGTGGTGAAGCCGCTGGGTGCGATTGCACCGGCGCCCGGCTGCGCCTGATCCCGCGTGCTGCGGCTGGAGCACCTCGTCAAGACATTTGGCGGGGTCACTGCGGCAGATGATATCTCGCTTGACCTTCAGAGCGGTGAGATGCGGGCCATCATCGGGCCGAACGGCTGCGGCAAGACCACGTTGTTCAATCTGATCACGGGTTATCTCCAGCCCGAGTCAGGGCGCGTGGTTTTCGAGGGCAGGGACATTGCCAGGCTGGCGCTCTACCAGGTCGCAAGGCTGGGCATCGTCCGGAAATTCCAGGTTCCATCGCTCTTCGCTGGACTGACAGTCGAAGAAAACCTGCGGATTGCCGGTGCGGCCGAACCATCCGATCTGCTGTCGCGCTTCGACCTGGGAGCGGTGCGCAGCCAGAACGCCGGAACGCTTGCTCATGGTCAGAAGCAATGGCTGGAACTGGCAATGACGCTGGCGGCCCGGCCACGCCTCCTGCTTCTTGACGAACCTGCTGCCGGACTGACGGCCGCCGAACGCGGGAAAACGGTTGAACTGGTCAAGGGGCTGCGCAAGGACTTTGGCCTTGGCATCATGCTCATCGAGCATGACATGCGCTTTGTCGAAGCACTCGAATGCCCGGTTTCAGTGATGGACATGGGCCGCATCATTGCCGCCGGCACCTTTGCAGAAGTCCGCCGGGACCCGCGTGTCCGTGAGGCCTATCTTGGAGTCGCCGGTGCTTGAGATTCAAGAGCTGCATGCCGGCTATGGCGGTGGCGAGGTGCTGCGCGGGCTCTCGCTTGGCGTGGCGCATGGCGAGATCGTGGCGCTTCTTGGCCGCAATGGCATGGGCAAGACCACGCTCCTGCGCTGCATCATGGGATTGTTGCCACACGCCGCCGGCAGCATCAGGCTGGAGGGACAGCCCTTGTCAGGCCTCGACTGTTTCGAGATCGCGCGGCGAGGTGTTGCCTATGTTCCTCAGGGCCGCGAGATTTTCGGGCAGTTGACGGTGGAAGAGAATCTCAGGCTCGCAGCGCTGCGCGGCGGAACGATCGAGACCGGCTACGATCTCTTTCCGGGTCTCAGGGCGAGGGCAAAGGATCCGGGCGGCAGTCTTTCGGGCGGGCAGCAGCAGCAGCTTGCGATCGCCCGCGCCATGGTAGCGAAGCCAAGGCTTCTTCTGCTCGATGAGCCGTCCGAAGGCATACAGCCGTCTGTGGTGAACGAGATCGCGGACATTGTAACGCGTTCGGTCCGATCCATGGGCCTGTCCGTGCTGCTGGTCGAGCAGAACACCGACCTCGCCCTGCGTGTGGCGGACCGAGCTGTCTTCGTTGACCATGGCGTCGATGCGGCGTCCATCGCGTCGCGTGCCGTCACGCGTGAGATCCTGGCGTCATACATGGAGCTTTAGGTGGACCGCATCCTGATCTTCCTTCTCGATTCCTCCAACGCCATCCTGGTTCTGATGCTGGTATCGCTCGGGCTCGCGGTCATCTTCGGGCTGATGAACGTGATCAACATGGCCCATGGCGAGTTCCTCGTCCTGGGCGCCTATGGCGTGCTGACCTTGCAGTGGGCCGGCCTTCCTTTCGCCGCCTGTCTGGTGATCGCTCCGATGTTGGTTGCGCTCATTGGCCTCGCCGCGGAGGAGCTTCTCATCCGCCGAACCTATGAGCGCCTGCTCGACACGATCCTTGCGACCTGGGGACTCTCCCTGGTCTTGCGCCAGGGCCTGGTGTTGATCTACGGGCCCGGCTCGCATGCCGTGGCCGCGCCGGACATGGGCAGCGTTCCGGTCTTCGGCGAAATCTATCCGGTCTATCGCCTGGTCGTCATGGCCCTCAGTGCGGCGGCGATCGCCTTCACGTTCTGGGTCTTCTTCCGGACGGCTCTCGGCCTGCAGGCGCGGGCGGTCATCGCCAACCGCAACATGGCGGCCTGCCTCGGCATCAATACCCGGATGCTCGACCGGCTGACCTTCGCCTTCGGCGCGGGGCTCGCGGGACTGGCCGGAGCGGTGATGTCGCCGCTCATCTCGGTCGACCCCAATGCCGGACTGGGCTGGCTCGTGCCCGGCTTCCTGTCAATCCTGGTGGCGGGACTCGGATCCCTCTCCGGTCCCATCGTCGGTGCGGCAGGCGTCGGTGCGGTCGACAGCCTGGCCGCGGCCATCTCGTCGCCGGTCTGGGCGCAGCTGACGGTCTTCGTCGCGGCTATCATCGTCATCCGCTTCTTCCCGCAAGGGCTCATGGCCCTGAAGCGTCGCGAGGCCTGATGTCGCGACGTTCCGTCATCGAAATGCTGGTGCTGGTGTTCTTTGTCCTGCTGCCGCTGGCAATGCCAACGTGGGCCTTGTCGGACTTCGCCATCTACTTCACTTACGCAATCTTCGCCGTGAGCCTCGCATTCCTCTGGGGCCATGTGGGGCTTCTCAGCCTTGGGCATGCGGTTTACTTCGGCCTTGGTGCCTATGCGATGGGGGTGGTGACGCTCGGTATGACGGTCCTGCCGGGCTGGAGCGTGATCGGCGTGATCCTGGCCGTTCTGGTTCCGGGCATCGTCGCCTTCGTGCTTGGAAGCTTCTTCTTCGCGAGCAGTGGACTGACAGGTGCCTTCTTTGGCATCGTCACGCTGGCTCTGGCCTTCGTCTTCGAGCGCATGGCCATCAGCTCGACCTGGCTTGGCGGCATGAACGGCCTCATGAGCATCCCGCCTGTCGTCGTCTTCGGACATGAGATCTATGATCCGCTCGTGCTTTACTTCGGATTGCTCGGCCTTCTGGCGCTGACCATCCGGCTACTGCAGGTGGTCATGAGGTCGCGCTTCGGCTTGTTGCTGGCTGGCGTGCGGGAAAACGAGCTCCGGGCGGCCACCCTCGGTCACCAAACGGCAAGGCTCAAGGTCTGGGCCTTCACGCTCTCCGGCATGATAGCCGGACTCGCCGGTGCGCTCTTCGTCTCGCAGTTCGGCTTTGCATCGCCCTCGCTGATCGGGTTTTCGCTTTCTGCCGAGGCGCTCATCTGGGTGGCGCTGGGCGGACGGAGCAACTTGCTTGCCGCAGCACTTGGTGCCATCTGCGTCCGCTTTGTGGAAAGCCAGCTGTCCGGTGCTCTGGGCGCCGTCTGGCCGGTGGTTGCTGGGCTTCTGTTCATGACTTCGGTGGTTTTCCTGCCGCGCGGCCTGTTCGGAGAGGCGATGGCGCGTCTTCAGGTTGCCGGCCGCAGGTCAGACCCATCGTGATTTTGTCGATCAGGGAAAGTGGTCCATCATCTCCGCCAGACGTATCAGAGGGCAGATCGCGAAGATCTTTTGCTCATTGCCGAAAGATTCGATTGTGCAACCAACCCAGGTGATATCGCTTGCCACGGCGCTACCTCCACATGTGATCGAGCAACGCGAGGCGGCGGCCTTTGCGGCCGAAGCCTTTGGGAGTCGCTACCCCGATTTCGAAAGGCTTTCCGGAGTCTTCATGACCTCTGGCATTCGCCGCCGCCATGCCGTTCGGCCGATCGAGTGGTACCGCGAGCCGCTTGGCTGGCCCGAGCGGACGGAGGCCTTCGTGTCGGGTGCTGGTGATCTCTTCGTCGCAGCGGCGAAACGTGCCCTGGAGGCTGCGCAGCTCACTGCCGTCGAGATTGACACGATCGTGACCGTCTCGTCGACAGGCGTTGCCACGCCCAGTCTGGAGGCGCGTGTCGCGATGCGGATGGGGTTTCGTCCAGACGTGGAGCGCGTGCCGGTCTTCGGCCTCGGATGCGCCGGCGGCGTGTCGGGCCTTTCGATTGCCGCGCGGCTGGCGCGGTCCCGGCCTGGCTCGACCGTGCTTCTCGTCGTCGTGGAAACCTGCACGCTGTCGTTCCGGCCTGATCAGCTGACCAAGGCCAATATCGTGGCAACAGCACTATTCGGCGATGGTGCCGCTGCCTGTGTCTTGAGGACCGCCGATACGGGCCTCGCGGATGTCGAGATGAGCGCGCAGCACACGTGGCCGGACACGCTCGACATCATGGGCTGGTCGGTGGATGCCGAAGGCCTTGGCGTCATCTTCGACCGCGACATTCCGCCATTTGCCGAGGCGAACTTCGGTCCTGCGGTGGAGGGAATGCTCGGACGATCCGGGCTTGAGCTCGCTGACGTCGAACGTTTCGTATGCCATCCGGGTGGCGCCAAGGTGGTCACGGCGCTGGAGCGCGCCTTGTCGCTTCAACAGGGAACCCTGGCGGACGAGCGCGCGGTTCTTGCCGATTGCGGAAACATGTCGGCACCAACCGTATTCTTCGTTCTCGAGAGGGCGATACGGTCCGGACTTCCCTCGCGCACCCTGTTGACGGCCATGGGGCCGGGGTTCACGGCGAGCTGTGCGGCATTGCGGACGGCGGCATGACCGCGGCGGTCATCCTGCTTGCGTTCGTGACAGCCGAGAGACTCGCCGAACTGTGGTGGGCGCGAAGGAACACCGAAGATTTGATGAAGCTGGGCGCAGTCGAACATGGGGCGTCCCACTATCCGCTGATCGTCGCACTCCACGCGGCCTGGCTGGGCGGCCTCTGGTTCCTGGGCTGGGCGCAGCCGGTGTCCGTGTTCTGGCTCTGCGTGTTCCTGCTGCTGCAGCTGGGCAGGACGTGGGTCCTGATCAGTCTGGGCCGGCGCTGGACGACCCGCATTGTCGTGCTTCCGAGTGAGCCACTCGTAAGGTCCGGACCCTATCGCTTTCTCTCGCACCCCAACTATGTGGTTGTTGCCGGCGAGATCGCTGTGCTCCCCTTGTGTCTCGGACTCCCCTGGTATGCGTTTGCCTTTTCCATTGCCAATGCGGTGGTGCTGGTGATCCGCCTTCGGTCGGAAACTGCGGCCCTTGCCGGTTCAGTTCATGGCTTCGGCAAGTAGTCCGGTCGACCAGAGGGTTCCGCTCTCCATATGGCTGGGCTTTGTCATGATGTGCCTTGGCATGTTCATGGCGATACTCGACATTCAGATCGTCGCGACAGCGCTGCCAACGATACAGTCTGCGCTTGGCATCGCGCCGGACCGCATGAGCTGGATCCAGACGGCCTATCTGATCGCCGAAATCATCGCCATTCCGCTTACCGGCTTCTTCACCCGGCTTCTTGGAATGAGGCTGCTCTTCATGTCCGCTGCTGCCGTCTTCACGCTGGCGTCGGTTGGGTGCGCGGCAAGCGGCAGCTTCGAAGTTCTGATCTTCTGGCGGGTGATTCAGGGCTTCGCAGGCGGAGCGTTGATTCCTGCTGTCTTTTCGGCCGTGTTCCTCTTCTTTCCTGTTAACCGACAGGGGTTGGCCACCAGCATTGCTGGCGTGATCGCCGTTCTCGCGCCAACTCTGGGACCAAGCATTGGCGGCTGGGTGACGGAGGCGTGGTCGTGGCATTGGCTGTTCCTGATCAACTTCTTGCCCGGCATCGCTGCCGTCGTTGCCGTCTTCTTCCTGCTGCCGCGAAGGACGGTGGCGTGGAGCGAGTTGCGCAGGCTCGACATCGTCTCGCTGTTGCTTCTTGTCGTCGCACTGGCTGCCCTTGAGATCGGTCTGAAGGAAGCGCCGAAGAGCGGATGGCTGTCTGGAATTACCTTGTCGCTGCTTGCTCTGTCGGTGATCTCGGCGGTCAGCTTCGTCGGAAGATCGTTGCGCGGGGTTCATCCCATCGTTGACCTCAAGCTCTTCGGTGATCGCAATTTCAGCATCGCCTGCCTCTTGAGCTTCCTGCTTGGCATCGGCCTCTTCGGATCCGTTTACCTGATGCCGGTCTTTCTCGCCTTCGTTCGCGACCACGGGGCGTTGCAGATCGGGCTGATCATGCTGGTGACCGGTGTCACGCAGCTCTTGTTTGCGCCATTGGCTGTTCAATTCGATCAGCGGATTGACGCGCGCCTCCTGTCGGGCATCGGGTTCCTGTTGTTCGGTCTTGGATTGGGCTGGAGCGCATTTCAGACCCCTGAAACAGACTTTGACGGGATGTTCTGGCCGCAGGTCCTTCGTGGGGCGGCGATCATGTTTTGCCTCTTGCCGCCGACTCGGCTGGCACTGGGCGAGCTCGAGAAGTTGCGTGTTCCGGATGCAAGCGGGGTTTTCAACCTGATGCGCAACCTGGGCGGCGCCATTGGCATCGCCCTCATCGATACCATCATCTTCGGCCGTGCACCGGACCACGGGGAAGCCTTGCTGGCGCGGCTGCAGGCTGGTGATGCGGGAGCGGCAGATTTCGTAGGCGTTCCGCTCGACGAGTTCCAGGCCCTCTCGCAAGGCTCCATTGACGTTGAGGCGATCGGGATGCTTCAGACAGCTGTCGAAAAGGCCGCGATGACCATGGCCGTCAACGAGGCCTGGGCCCTGCTGTCGATAATGACGCTTGCGGCCCTGCTTCTGCTGCCCGCGGCACGCAAGTCATCGCAGATCTGAAGCCTTCAGAGATCGCGTTCTGCCATCCAGGTCCGGAGCCTGGCGAGATCGGACTCCGTCCATCCGGCCGGCGAGGTGACCGCCACCCAGCCGTCGAGGTAGTGAGTGGCGGCATAGACATGCCCCATGCCGCGCGGGGTCAGCGTTGCCGTCATCATGTCGCAGATCAACTGCAGGAAGGTCACCACCGGAACCCAGACCAGCCTTGGGGACACATCGGGTCCGCGCGGCGAGTTCATCCAGTCAGGAGGCCGCCAAAGACTGCTTTCCTTGAAGAAAGTGATGGGATCGGATGCGTACTGCAGGTAGACCATCCGCATCGGTCCCCAGTTTGCGCCGGGAATGTCGAGATGATTGGTCTGGCTGGTGAAGCGGAACAGCGAGCTGTCGCGGAATCTGGGTAGCCACGCTGGCGTGCCCGGAACGCGTTCTGCCATGACCTTGTTCCAGGTGCGGCTGGCAAATGGCGGGCCCGCCCAAAGGGCGCCGTGGTAGGGTGCCGCCACGATGTCGAAGAAGTCGGCCGCCAGATCGGAATTCAGCGAACCGAGACTCAGTCCGAAGAGATAGAGCCGGGGCCGCGAATCGGCGGGCAGCTTGCGCCAGTGTCCGTACACCGTGCGGAACACCGCTTGCGCAGTCTCGTGTCCGTATTCGGGTTCGACGAGAAGCGACAGCCAGCTGGGCAGGTAGGAGTATTGCACGGAGACCGACGCGATGTCGCCGCGATGCAGGAACTCGACAGGCGTCATGCCGGACGGATCAACCCAGCCCGTTCCCGTCGGCGTCGCGATGACCAGCACCGATCGGTCAAAGGCGCCGGTCCGGATCAGTTCCGCCAGCGCCAGTGCAGCCCGGTCCTCGGCCGTGTCGGCCGAATTGGCACCCACATAGATCCTGAGGGGCTCCAATGCCGGTCCGCCGGTCAGTGCTTCGATGTCGGCACGGGTGGGAGCGGCGACGACACGGTTGCGCCCCTGGGCGCCAAGACTATCCCAGGAGATCAACGACTGAGCGCTGCCGGTCTTGTTCGGATCGGTTGGCGCAGCCATCTCGGGCGGCAGAAAGGCATCGACACGGCGATAAGTGTTGTCAAGGAACCGGAGGGCGCCGCTCAGAATCACGCCGCTGCCGATTGCCCAGAAGACAACCGCAGCCAGGACCAATCCGGCGAGATAAGCGACGCGGTCGGGCATGACCCAATCCAGCCGCGCGGCGGAGATGAGGGTGACACGACGAAACAGCCGCCCGATCATCAGTATCACCGTTGCGGTCACCAAGCTTACGGCAGCGATGGTGAAGGGGCGCGCGCTTTCGACCGGCGGCATGCCCATCACCTCGTGAATTGCGTTCTGCCATCCGGTGGCCTGCGACAGTCCGTAGATCATGATTGCGGCAGCGATCACGATCGCGACAAGCCGGAATCGCCTTTCTCCCAGCCACGACGGAACAGGCAGCCCAAGCCAGGTCCACAGGAAGCCGCTTCCGGCGCCGACACCATAAAGGGCTGCAAAGGAAAGCCCTGCCACGGCGCCTTGCAGCACGCCCGTACGCGGAATGAGGCTAGGCGAAAGGGCGGCAAGAAAGGCGAGAGCGCCCAGAACAAGGCCAAGTGCCTGGGGCGGCGATAGCAGCGGGCGATCCCGGTATTTCATATGGCGGTCAGGCATGAAGTCTCGGCGTGGGAGGGCAGTGACGCTGCGCCTTTGCCTCTTGCGGGGACGGGGCGGCAGTGCATGTGAATAGCATGACTTGCCGTGACATGTATCGGCAACTGTTCCATAAATCGCCGAATGGGGGATGATCGCATGTTCGTGTGGGGAAATCGACATGGCAGCTGAAGACCATGACTGGAACCGCGTGCCATGGTGGTGCTGGGCCGCCCCGCTTCTGGCTGCTGCACTCGTCGCAGCCAAGCTGACCCATCTGGTCGAGCCAGATGGCCTCGTCTTCGTGGTTCTGGCCGTAGCGTTGCTCGGGGGAGCCGTCTTTGCGGCCGTCCACCATGCCGAAGTTCTCGCCGTGAGGATCGGCGAGCCCTTCGGTTCGATTCTTCTGGCGCTGGCGATCACCACGCTGGAAGCAGGCCTCATCATCTCCGTCATGGCGTCGGGTGCGAGCGGCAGTGACGTGGTGGCGCGCGACACGGTGTTTTCCGTGGTGATGATCGTTCTCAACGGCATCGTGGGGCTCTGCCTTGTCATCGGCGGGGCGCGTCACTTCGAGCAGGAATTCAGGGTTCAGGGTGCGGCAGGGATCTTGAGCGTGATCGCGACACTGGCCATCGTGGCGCTCGTTCTGCCGAACTTTACGCTGACGGCGGCAGGTCCGGTCTACGCACCCAGCCAGTTGCTGTTCGTCGGTGCGGTGTCGTTGCTCCTTTATGTCGTCTTCGTCTTCGTGCAGACGGTTCGGCACCGGGATGATTTCGTCATCGAAGATGGCACAGCAAGTCATGGCGAGCCGCCGGGCAATCGCAGCGTCCTCATCAGTTCGCTTCTGCTGATCGTAAGTCTGGTGGTGGTCATCTTCCTGGCGAAGTCGCTGTCACCCTTGCTTGGTGCCGCTGTGCTGAAGGCCAATCTTCCGCTGTCGATCGTCGGTGTCATCATCGCAATGATCGTGCTTTTGCCGGAAGGCCTCACGGCGATGAAGGCGGCCCGCCGCAACCGCCTGCAGACAAGCCTCAATGCCTCTCTGGGGTCTGCGCTGGCCAGTATCGGCCTGACAATTCCGATTGCTGCCGTTGCGTCCGTTCTCCTGGGCGTGCCGCTGGTGCTTGGGCTCGACGGCGAATCCATGGTGCTCCTGACGCTCACGCTCTTTGTCGCGTCCCTGACATTGTCGACCGGCCGCACCACCGTTCTGCAGGGTGCGGTTCATCTGGTGATCTTCTGCGTCTTCGTCTTCTTGTCGGCAATTCCCTGAACGTGGCCGCGGCGCCATCGGACGGTCAGCTGCGGGCTTGGCCGGCATCGTGGGCGTCAGGGGAGCGGTACGTCGCGATCATTTTCTGCGGACTGGCCGGACTTCCATCGCGCGAGACGGTCGTTCGCGGGTTCGGCGTCGCCGAACTCGCGCGACAGCAGAACCGCGACCGTGACGGCCACCGGGCCTGATGTCACGGCGAAGGAGAGCGCCAGAACCAGAACCGCGATCATGCCCTGCGGCGAATTTGAGATCATGTGGCCGATGCCGCTGACATCGGCCAGCAACATGGCAGCCAGCACGAGCCACCCGAGGAGGATTCCGATGGCGTTCCATTTCAGCACGAACTTTACAAGGCGCGGCATGGGGCACTCGTTTCCGCCGGTAACCGGACCTCAGAATACTGGCCGGCGCGGTTCTGCTTCGATGGTGCGGGGTATGATGGCAAAACCGGTGATCAGCACCGCAGCAGCCAGCAGCACGGCCGGCCAGTGAATGCCTGTCGCACTCGAAATCAGCCCAAAGAGCAGGGGTCCCATGGCCGACGTCAGGCGGTTCACCAGTGCTGCAAAGCCGAACATTTCGGCGGCTTCGGTCTCGATGATCAGTTGCGCAACCAGGCTTCGGGCCATCGCATTGGTGGGGCCAAGCGCCAGTCCGAGGCAAAGCGACACGGCGAGACCCGCCCACCAGCCATGTCCCTTGACCAGCAGGGTAATCAGCAGCACCCAGACCGGCAGCAGGCTGAACAGCAGCCGAAGCGGATCGATGCGCCGCGCCAGCCAGCCGGCCAGCAGCGTGGTCGGAATCGAGAGAAGGCTGAAGATGGCGCTCAGCAACGCAACGTCGCTCACTGAAAGTCCGAAGCTGCTTGCCAGCATGATGGGCGTGAAGAGAGCCACGGTCGAGACGGCTCCCGTGGCAAGATGCACGCCGATGATCATGCGCGGCAAGGTGCCGCCGCGCCGCCAGAGCCTTGCCGTCGACAAGACCTGCCGGAACGACGAGGACCACAGGCTGCCCGTGGCGTGGGTCGTGGCCGTCGATGCCACGCTGCGCAATCCGAGAATCGCGACGCCGCCGAGCAGCGCATAATAGATGCCGACAACCACGAAGGTCAGCGAAAAGATCGCGGCTGCACTGCCGGATACGCCTGCGTGGAGAAAGGCGCTGCTCATGCCGTAACACAGCAGGCCTCCGATGTAGCCCAGTCCCCAGCCCAGGGCCGAAAGCCCGGCAGTCGACCCCACCGGCGCGATGGTCTTCATCAGCGCGTCATAGAGACTGGCGGCAACCAGATAGGCGATATAGGAAAGGCAGAAGACAAGGCTGGTGAAGAACAGGCTTGCGACCGGTGCCGCGAGCGTGATCGTCGCGCCGCTGCAGACTGCGGTTGCAAGCGCCAGGTAGCGCAGACGTCCGCGCGTGCGGTCCGCCGCAGCGCCGATGACGGGCGATATCAGTCCGGCCGCAATGCTCGACGAGGCCAGCAGGAGGCCCCACAACGCTTCGCTCCAGGCGGCGTTGCCGGTCACATGGATCTTGAAATAGAGCGGGAAGGCGACGGCCGTGATCAGCAGCACGTAGCCGGAGCTGGCGACGTCATAGAGTATCCAGTAACCCTGATGCAGACGAGACCGCGTCATTGCTGTGTCATGGGCTTGTTTGCGCTATCCGGCGTGGCATGGCTGGCGAGGATGTATGCTGACCTACTGTTCGTCCTTGTACGTTTGAAGAACGCCCCGGTTCACCACACGAAGCCTGCGGTAGCCGATCTCGATCGCGCCTTGCTGAACCAGGTCGTTGAGGCAGGGCCGCAACGTCGACCTCGCAACGCCCACCATCTTGGCCAGATCATCCTGGGTCAGGCCGGTTTGCTCCGAACTCTCCGTAAGTTGCAGAAGCCTGCGGCACACGCGTGCTCTCACAGAAAGCGACAGCGCCTCGGCCAGTAGGCCGATCGCCCGGTTCACGTTGATCGAACTGAGCCGGTAGAAGGCGCGCCACTGTTCCGGTCTCTCCTTCAGCATCGAGTGAATTGCGCCGTGAGGGACATGCAGGATCTTGCTTGCGATCGCGGCCTTGAGGCTGACGAGCCGAGGCGTGTCTGCCAGTTCGGCATTGTCGCCGATCCAGAAGCCAGGTTCGGCCCGATAGACCACGACGGGTTCGTCGGCGATCAGCGGGAAGGTGATTTCCAGCCCACCCGATGCCAAGCCGTAGAGTCCGTCTGCGGCATCCCCCGCCATGTAGATGAACTGGCCTGCGCGATAGCTTTGCCAGCGCGCAACGCGCGCGACCCATTCGCGGAAGTCCAATGACTGGTCTGCGAGCCAGCCGATCTCGTCCAGGGGCGCAAGGTTCAGCGCGGTCTTGGATGAAATGATCTGAATTGGACAATCTCCCTTGAGCTTTCAGCTTACATCAGGCCTTTCCTGTCTGAACAGCATCTTGCGAACCGGTCGGATAGGCAATTCTGCACGACAAAGTGGAGGACTGACCAATGAATCAACGTAAAGTCGGCATAAGAGGGCTCGTACCGCGCCTCGGCGCGGTCGCGCTTCTTGTGATCATGTCTGCGGCGACGGCCCTGGCGCAGGAGAAGAAGCCGAACATTCTCGTGATCTGGGGAGACGATATCGGCCAGTTCAACATCAGCGCCTTCAACCGCGGGATGATGGGCTACCGCACGCCCAACATCGACAGCATTGCCGCGGAAGGCGCCCTGTTTACCGACTGGTACGGCCAGCAGAGCTGCACGGCAGGCCGCGCCGCCTTCATTACCGGCCAGTCGCCGATCCGTACCGGCCTCACGAAGGTCGGCCTGCCCGGAACGCCTGAGGGCATGAAGACGGAAGACCCGACGATCGCCACGCTGCTCAAGGCACAGGGTTATGCCACGGGTCAGTTCGGCAAGAACCATCTTGGCGATCGCGACGAGATGCTTCCCACCAACCATGGCTTCGACGAGTTCTTTGGAAATCTCTATCACCTCAATGCGGAGGAAGAACCCGAGAACCCCGACTACCCGAAGGACCCCGAGTTCAAGAAGCGTTTCGGTCCGCGCGGCGTCATCCACTCCTTCGCAAATCCGGACGGAACGCAGAGGATCGAGGACACCGGACCGCTGACGCGAAAGCGCATGGAAACGGTCGACGACGAAGTGACCAAGGAAGCGCTGCGCTTCATGGATGACGCGCACAAGAGCGGCAAGCCGTTCTTCGTCTGGTGGAACTCCACGCGCATGCATGTCTTCACCCATCTCAAGCCGGAGTCCGATGGCAAGACCGGACTTGGCATCTATGCCGATGGCATGGTCGAACATGACGGGCATGTCGGACAGCTGCTGGCGAAGCTCAAGGAGCTCGGCGTCGAGAACGACACCATCGTGATGTACTCGACAGACAATGGCGCCGAAACCTTCACCTGGCCCGATGGCGGCACCACCATGTTCCGCGGCGAGAAGAACACCAACTGGGAGGGCGGCTATCGCGTTCCGACGGTGATCCGATGGCCCGGCGTCATCAAGCCCGGCACCGTGGTCAACGA
>JAPLOT010000332.1 GCA_026400595.1 Alphaproteobacteria bacterium
GGCGGTGGATCATCTGCGCGGCCTCGCCGCCGTTGCGCGGTGGCTTCGGCGTGCACATGAATTCCACGCGAGCCCCGACACGGACGACGTGCCACGGCAGGGAATGTTTGATGATGACATCCGCGATTCCCTTCTCGAGCTTCTTCGCAAGCGCGATGAGGGGCGCGAAAGCCTCCTGCGTGAAATAGGTCTCGAGCACGGCGTGCATGAGCGCGAGCTGGATCTTCGACCCCGCGAGCGTGGTGCCGATGCCTGAATGGCCCGGCGTGCGGGTCTCGAGAAACGCTGCAATGCGGTCGGCCACAGGCCGGGAGAAGCCATAGACGGCAGCTGGAATGCCGCCGGCGATCGGCTTGCCCAGCACGAGCCCGTCGGGATCGAGGCCGTATTCGCCCGTGTAGCCGCCGGGGCCTGACGACATGCAATGCGTCTCGTCAATGATGAGCAGCGTGCCGGTGCGCTTCGTGATCTCGCGCAGGGCCGCGTGATAGCCGTCGTCGGCCAGCACCATGCCGACATTGGTCATGATCGGTTCGGCCAGCACGCAGGCGACATCGCCCGGCGCAAGCGCGGCTTCGAGCGCGGGGATGTCGTTGAACTCCACCACCTTGGTGAACTGCGTCAGGTCGCGTACCTCGCCGATCAGGGCCGGATCGGCATGCGGTGTTCCGCCGTCGATGGTCACATAGGTGTCGTCGACCGCGCCGTGATAGCAATGATTGAAGACGAGGATCTTCTTGCGACCAGTGATGGCGCGGCACCATTTGATGACGGCACGGTTGGCGTCAGACGCCGTGGCCGTCACCTGCCAGCAGGGCAGGCCGAAGCGGTCCTGCAGCAGATGCCCGACGGCGGCCGCATCGGTCGAAGGCATCATGGTGGTGAAGCCGTTGGCGCCTTCGCGCTGCAGGGCCTCCACCACCGGCTTGGGCGAATGGCCGAACATGGCGCCGGTGTCGCCCAGGCAGAAGTCGATGTAGCTGTTGCCGTCGGCGTCGGTGACGTCGACGCCTTGCGCCTTTGCCACGAAGAGCGGGAAGGGCATGCCCCAGTCCACCATCCAGTGCATCGGCACGCCGCGCAGCCAGGTCTTCGCCGTGTCTTCCGCGAGCTGTTTCGATACCGGGTTGCGCTGGACGAAAAGGGCCTTCTCGCGGGTCAGCATGGCATCGATGGCGTCGGCGGAAATGGTGCGCGGCATGATATCCTTGAAGACAGTTGCGACGGCCTGTCTCCTAGCACGCCGGGAGGGGGGCTTCACAACCCCCATGGATTTGGCCGCGGGAATCTGTTTAACCCTGCCGGCTGTCTTCGAGGAGCCTGGCTCATGTCCCGCACCGTCTTTGTGAATGGCGATTATCTTCCTGAATCGGAAGGAAAAATATCGATCTTCGACCGCGGCTTCCTGTTCGCCGACGGGGTTTACGAGGTGACGGCCGTGGTGAATGGCAAGCTGGTGGATTACGGGCCGCACATGGAGCGGCTGGATCGCTCGCTGCGCGAGCTGCGCATGGCCTGGCCCTGCAGCAGGGACGAACTCAGGGCCATTCATGAGGAGATTGTGAAGCGCAACGCGCTCAAGGAAGGCATCATCTACATGCAGGTCACGCGCGGCGCGGCCGACCGCGACTTCAAGTTTCCGAAGGAACCGAAATCCACGCTCATCGCGTTTACGCAGGCGATGAAGTTGGTCGACAATCCCAATGCCGTGACGGGCGTGAAGGTCACAACGACGCCCGACATCCGCTGGGCCCGGCGCGACATCAAGACGGTCATGCTGCTGGCGCCGGTGCTCGGCAAGCAGGAGGCCTACGAGAAGGGCGCGCATGAGGCCTGGATGGTGGAAGGCGGCGTCGTCACCGAGGGCACATCGTCCAACGCCTATATCGTGAAGGACGGCAAGGTGATCACCCGCGGCCTGTCCAATTCCATTCTCGCCGGCTGCACGCGACGCGCGCTGTTCCGGCTCGCGCGGGACCACGGCATCATGATCGAGGAACGCGCCTTCACGCCGGACGAAGCCTATGCGGCGGACGAGGCCTTCCTCACCAGCGCCTCGCAATTCGTCATGCCCATCGTGGAGATCGACGGCAGGCGCATCGGCGGCGGCCAGCCTGGCCCGGTGGTGCGCAAGCTTCGGGAGCTTTTCCTGCAGGAAGCGGCTACCTCTGGCTGACCGCCCAGTCGGGGTTGATCCAGGGCTCCTGGTTCGACGGCGGCAGCGGATCACGGCCGAGAATGTGGTCGGACGCCTTCTCGCCGATCATCAGCGTGGGCGCATTGAGATTGCCGTTGGTGACCTGCGGCATGATGGAGGAATCGGCGACCCGCAGGTTCGCGATGCCGATCACGCGGCATTCGGCGTCCACCACCGCCATGGCATCCTGCGGCGAACCCATCTTGCAGGTGCCACAGGGGTGATAGGCGCTCTCGCAGTGCTCGCGGATGAAGGCGTCGATCTGATCGCCCGTCTCGACGTCCTTGCCCGGCTGGATCTCGGCGCCGGCGTAGCGCTCCATCGCGGGCTGGACCATGATCTCGCGGGTCAGCCTGATGCAGCTGCGCCACTCGACGAGATCGTCAGGATGGGAGAGATAGTTGAACAGGATCCGTGGACTCTCGCGCGGATCCTTGTTCCGAATGCGAACGAAGCCGCGCGATTTCGAACGCATCGGCCCGACATGGACCTGGAACCCGTGATTGTTGAAGGCCGCCCTGCCGTCATAGCGCATCGCGGCGGGCAGGAAGTGGAACTGGATATCGGGATACGCGATGCCGGCGCGCGAGCGGATGAAGCCGCAGGATTCGAAGTGGTTGGTGGCGCCCAGACCCGTACCGAAGAGCATCCACTCCAGCCCGATCATGCCCTTCGAGAACCAGTTCAGCTTCGAATGGAGGGTGACCGGCTCCTTGGACTTCATCTGGAAATAGATTTCGAGGTGGTCCTGCAGGTTTTCGCCCACGCCGGGCAGGGCGTGCACCACGTCGATGCCGGCGGCCTTCAGCGTCTCGGGCGCACCGATCCCCGAGAGCTGCAGCAGCTTCGGCGAATTGATGCTGGAGGCGGCGATGATCACGTCGCGCCGCGCATGGGCCTGCTTCAGCTCTCCGGCCACGTCATACTCCACCCCGATGGCGCGGCGTCCGTCGAGCAGGATCCGATGCGCCAGGGCATAGGTCTCGAGCTTCATGTTGGGCCGTTTCAACGCCGGCCTGATGTAGGCATTCGCGGCTGACCAGCGCACGCCCCGGTGCACCGTCATTTCCATGGGGCCGAAGCCCTCCTGCTGGTGGCCGTTGTAGTCCTGCGTCACCGGATAACCCGCCTGGCGGCCGGCCTCGATGAAGGCCTGGTAGAGCGGGTTGCTGCGCGCGCCGCGGGTGACATGCATGGGCCCGTTGGTGCCGCGCCAGCCGTCTTCACCGCCGTGGGAATGCTCCATGCGCTTGAAATAGGGTTGCACGTAACGGAAGCCCCAGCCCTTGGCGCCCATCTCCTCCCAGGTATCGAAGTCCCTCGCATGGCCGCGCACATAGACCATGCCATTGATCGAGGACGAGCCGCCCACCACCTTGCCCCGCGGCGTGGCCAGGCGCCGGCCGCCCAGATGCGGCTCGGGATCGGTTTCGAAGCCCCAGTTGTAAAGGTTCATGTTCATCGGATAGGACAGTGCCGAAGGCATCTGGATGAAGGGGCCGCGGTCGCTGCCGCCGAATTCCAGCAGCAGGACGCTGTTCTTTCCGTCGGCCGAGAGCCGGTCCGCCATCACGCAGCCGGCCGAGCCCGCGCCAACGATGATGAAGTCGAAGGTCGCAGGCGTCATTTGCCGCGGCGTCCGGGGGTCGACAGGGACTCAAGTTCGCGGATGCGGGCCTGGGTTGCGGGCCATGACGCCGCCACCGTCGCCGCGACCAGGGTCTCGGCGACGAAGAGGGGAACCATGTTCGAGTCCCAGGGGGAAGGTGCTTCGATACGCAACGGAAGGGAATGCACGGCAAGTCTCGCGATCGGGGATATCCACTGATCGGTAATCAGCACGATCCGGGCGCCGCGCTCTTTGGCGGAAGCGGCAAATTCCAGCATGCGGGCGTCATAGCGGCGGATATCGAAGAGCACGACGACATCGCCCTTGCCGAGGTCGAGGGCATATTGCGGCCAGTGCGACGCCGCAGAAGGGATCAGCGACACATGCGGCCTTGCCATCTGGAGATGCATCGCAAGGTAACCGGCGATGGCATGGGTGATGCGGCCGCCGCCGCAGTGGATGCGGCGCTTACGGTCATTGAGCAGGCCGACGACCTGATCGAAGACCCGGTGGTCGAGCAGCCGGAGCGAGCCCGAGAGGTTTTCCGCAGCGGCGACGGCGAAGCGATTCAGGATATGGGCATCCGGCGCGTCGGTCGACCAGCGCTCCTGCTTGGCAATGGGGTTCTGCAACTGCGCCGAGAGCTCGGCGCGCAGTTCTTCCTGAAAGGCGGGAAAACCGCTGAAACCCAGTTTCTTGGCCAGGCGCAGGACGCTGGGCGTCGAGACGTCGGCCTCGCGCGCGAACTCGGTGATGCTGGCCAGCCCCGCCATGGGATAGTTGGAGAACAGCGCCGCCATCAGCTTCCGCTCGGCGGCGGTCAGCTCGGCGGACTGGAGTCGCAGGCGTTCTGCAATCGTTGGCATAGTAGTCTTCCGGATTCCGGCGCACTGTAACGAAATTGACAGTGATTGCACAATCTGAAATCATTCATTCACCTTCCTGCCGTTCCGGAGTCTTTCATGGGGGCCGTCCTCCTCGACACTGAAGAAAGCCCTTTCATTCTCGTGAACGGATCCGGCCAGTCACCCTATGTGCTGGTCTGCGAACATGCGTCCAACCTGCTGCCGGACAGGCTGGGAACGCTTGGGCTCGAAGATGCCGAGTTGCTGAGCCACATCGCCTGGGACATCGGTGCCGAGAAGGTGGCGCGCCGCCTGTCGCAGCTTATCGATGCGCCGCTGGCCCTGCAGCGCTATTCACGGCTCGCCTATGATTGCAACCGCCCGCCGGACATGCCGAGCGCCATGCCGGATGTCAGCGAAGTCACGCAGATCCCCGGCAACCGCAATCTGACGCCGGACCAGCGCCTTGCCCGCACGCGCGAGATCTACCGGCCGTTTCACGCGGGGCTTGCCGATCTGCTGGATCGTCGTGCAGCCGAGAAAATGGCGTCCATCGTCGTTTCGATCCACAGCTTCACGCCCGTGTTCAAGGGAAAGCCCCGCAAGGTCGAACTGGGAATCCTGCATGACCGCGACACCCGCCTGTCGTCGAAGCTCATCAAGAGCTTTCCGAACATCGAGGCTCGGCTCAACGAGCCTTATGGGCCGAAGGACGGAGTCATGCACACGCTCAACCTGCACGCCGCGCCGCGCGGTCTGCAGCACGCCATGGTCGAGATCTGCATCGATGCGGTGGACCGGGACCCATGGCTGCAACTACCTTCTGGCCGTCGATGTCGCCATGGAGCCGGTGCCGGGCTACAAGGCCTCGAGCTGGGAGAAGGGGTATGGCGATTTCGTACTCAAGCCCGACATGTCGACGCTGCGCCGCATCCCGTGGCTGCCGGCGACGGCACTGGTGCTCTGCGACATCCTCGATCATCACACGCATCAGGACATCCCGCACAGTCCGCGCGCGATCCTCAAGAAGCAACTGAAACGGCTGGATGCGCTGAAGATGAAAGCCTACATGGCTTCCGAGCTCGAGTTCTTCCTCTTCGACGACAGCTTCGAGCAGGCCCATGAGAAGGGCTATCGCAATCTCCGGACCTCGGCCAACTATATTGAGGACTATCACATTTTCCAGACCTCCAAGGAGGAAGGCGTGATGCGGGCGATCCGCAACGGCCTGCATGGCGCGGGTATTCCGGTCGAGAACTCCAAGGGCGAGGCGGCGCCCGGCCAGGAAGAGATCAACGTGAAGTATGCCGAGGCCCTCGACATGGCCGACCGGCACGTGATCATCAAGAACGGCTGCAAGGAGATCGCCCATGGGCTGGGCAAGGCGATCACCTTCATGGCCAAGTGGAACTACGCGCTGGCGGGCAGTTCGTCACACATTCATCAGTCGCTGTGGAGTGCCGACGGCAAGACGCCGCTGTTCTTCGACAAGGCGGGCGAGCACGGCATGTCGGCGCTGATGCAGCACTACATGGCTGGCCAGCTTCAGCATTCGGGCGAACTCACCTATTTCCTTGCGCCCTACATGAACTCCTACCGCCGCTTCATCGCCGGCACCTTCGCGCCGACGCGCGCGGTCTGGAGCTTCGACAACCGCACGGCAGGCTTCCGCCTCTGCGGCGGCGATACCAAGGCCATACGCGTGGAATGCCGCATCGGCGGCTCCGATCTCAATCCCTATCTCGCCGTCGCCGCGCTGCTTGCGGCAGGCCTCGATGGCATCGAGAAGAAGCTGAAGCTGGAGCCTGCCTTCTCGGGCGATGCCTATGACACCTCGAAGAAGCTGCGCGAGATCCCCAAGACGTTGCGCGAGGCGACCGCCCTGCTCGACGGTTCGAAGATGCTGCGTGCCGCCCTCGGCGATGAGGTCGTCGACCACTATGTGCATACTGCCAAGTGGGAGCAGTTCGAGTATGATCGCCGCGTGGTGGATCTGGACCTCTATCGCGGCTTCGAGCAGTACTGAGGAACGCCATGGCCGAAACGATCAAGTGCGTCTCGCCGGTTGACGGCAGCCTCTATGCCAGCCGGCCGGTCGCCAGCCGGAAGGACATCGCGGCCACCTTCGCTGCCGCTCATGCGGCACAGGCCAAGTGGAGGAAGGTGCCGCTCAAGGAGCGTGCCGTTCACTGCCTCGCCGCCGTCGAGGCGATGCTGGCGATGAAGGACGAGATCGTGCCCGAAATCGCCTGGCAGATGGGACGTCCGGTGCGTTACGGCGCGGGCGAACTCAGGGGCTTCGAGGAACGCGCCCGCTATATGATCGCCATTGCCGAGCGGGCGCTGGAGGCCATCGTGCCGGATCCCAGGGACGGCTTCCTGCGCTATATCAGGCGCGAGCCGCTGGGCGTGGTCTTCACCATCGCGCCCTGGAACTATCCCTATCTGACGGCCGTCAACTCGATCATCCCGGCGATCATGGCGGGCAATGCCGTGGTGCTGAAGCACGCCGCCAGCACCTTGCTGGTGGCCGAGCGTTTCCAGAAGGCCTTCGACAAGGCGAAGCTGCCAAAGGGCGTGTTCCAGCACCTGGTGCTGAACCACAAGCAGACCGCGGACATCATTTCCGGCGGCCATGCCAACATGGTCTGCTTCACCGGTTCGGTCGCAGGCGGCAAGGCGATGGAGCAGGCCGCGGCTGGGCGCTTCATCAATCTCGGCCTCGAGCTCGGCGGCAAGGATCCGGCCTATGTGCGGCCTGACGCCAAGCTCGCCCATGCCATCGAGAATCTCGTCGATGGGGCCTATTTCAATTCCGGGCAGAGCTGCTGCGGCATCGAGCGCATCTACGTGCACAAGAAGGTCTGGGGCGACTTCATCGACGGCTTCGTCGACCTTACCCGGAAGTACGTGCTGGGTTCGCCGCTCGAGGAGGCCACGACGCTCGGGCCGCTGGTGAAGGCCGAGGCCGCCGATTTCGTGCGCAAGCAGATCCGCGCGGCCCTTCGCGCCGGTGCCGCGGCGCATGTCGATCCCAGGTCATTCGCCCTCGACAAGGCCGGCACGCCCTACATGGCGCCGCAGGTGCTGACCAACGTCAACCACCGGATGAGCGTGATGATGGAAGAGAGCTTCGGCCCGGTGGTCGGCATCATGAAGGTGGCCGACGATGCGGAGGCGATCGAACTCATGAACGATTCGCCCTATGGATTGACGGCGGCGATCTGGACGGAGGACGCGGCTGCGGCGCAAAGGATCGGCGACGAGATTGCCACCGGCACGGTCTTCATGAACCGCTGCGACTATCTCGATCCGGCGCTCGCCTGGACGGGCGTGAAGGACACGGGCCGCGGCGCCACGCTGTCGGTTGTCGGATACGAAGCATTGACGAGACCCAAGAGCTATCACCTGAGGACCAGAACATGATTCCCAATCGCAACTTCAACTACCCGACGGCCGTCAAGTTCGGTGCGGGCCGCATCAAGGAACTGGCCGAGCTGTGCAAGGCCAATGGCATTCACCGCCCCCTCTTCGTCACCGACCCGGGACTTGCGGCCATGCCGATGGTCAGGGAGATCGTGGCCGACGTGAAGAAGGCAGGCCTCGGCATCGAGGTTTTTTCCGATGTGCGGCCCAATCCGGTGGAGGCCAACATCGAGGCAGGGGTCAAGGCCTACAAGGCCGGGCGGCATGACGGCGTCATCGCCTTCGGCGGGGGATCGGGCCTCGATATCGGCAAGATGATCGCGCTGATGCATGACCAGAACCTGTCCGTCTTCGAACTGGAAGACATCGGCGACTGGTGGACCAGGGCCGATGCCGCGAAGATCGCGCCGATCATCGCGGTGCCCACCACGGCAGGCACGGGTTCTGAAGTGGGCCGCGCCGGCGTGGTCACGCATCCGATCACGCACGAAAAGAAGATCATCTTCCATCCGGCCATCATGCCCAGGGTGGCGATCCTCGATCCCGAACTGACCGTGGGGCTGCCGCCCAAACTCACGGCGGCCACCGGCATGGATGCGCTGGCGCATAATCTCGAGGCCTATTGCGCGCCCTTCTACCATCCCCTTTCGGCGGGCGTTGCGCTGGAAGGCATGCGGCTGGTGAAGGACAATCTCGCCAAGGCGGTGAAGAAGGGCAAGGACATCGATGCCCGCGGCAACATGCTGGTGGCCTCGGCCATGGGCGCCACCGCCTTCCAGCGCGGACTGGGCGCTATTCACGCGCTGTCGCATCCCTTCGGCGGCCTCTATGACGCGCATCACGGCCTGCTCAACGGGATCGTCATGCCTTATGTGCTCAAGGCCAACCGCCGCAAGATCGAGAAGGACATCGAGCGCGCCGCCGCCTACCTCGGCATCAAGGGCGGCTTCAACGGCTTCCTCAAGTGGATCCTCGCGCTGCGCAAGGAGATCGGCATACCGCACAAGCTTGCCGACATCGGCATCGACACCAAGCGCCTCGACGAGGTGGCGGCGATGGCGATCAAGGATCCTTCGGCGGGCGGCAATCCCATCGCCTTCACCGAGAAGCAGTACAAGGCGCTGGCGCGCAAATGCGTGGTGGGGGATCTGTAGGGCCGAAGGTTCCTCCGACAGGAAGGCCGAGCTTGATCGCAGGCATGACGATCGCTTTGCCGCAAACCCTGCCAGCAGCACCAGATCGCGAAACGAGCCGGGACGTGTTGCTCGTGGGCGCCCGGGGCATCACGGCATTGATTTCTCCTCTGCAAGCAAGATGACACTCAAGACGGCAACACAAAGGTCAAGGGAATAGCTGTTTCGCGGGGGCTGGTCAGTGGAGGCTGCCATCTGGCATGATCCTGGCTGCTTCACGCCTTCGGCATGGAACGCGAAACAACACTCGTGCCCCGCTCATCTGCCATTGTCTTCGTTGCGCAGGATCCTGTCACGGATG
>JAPLOT010000139.1 GCA_026400595.1 Alphaproteobacteria bacterium
CTTCTCACGCTCATCGGCGTGTTTCCGATGCAGTTCTTCCGCGTGGCGGTCTTTGAGAATGCGTCCAGTCCCACGCGCGCCCTACTTAAGTCGGTCCGCGACTTCTTCATGGATGGCAGCCGGTTTCTCCACGGCTTCATAACACTGACGGCGATCTTCTTCTTCATTTCTTCGTTTGGAGCTTTGAAGGCCAGCATCACACGGGTGCAACCCTTCGCCTGGGATTCCGCCTTCGACGACTTGGACCGCTGGCTGCATTTCGGCTACCGGCCCTGGGAGTTGCTGGCACCGCTTTTGAACCATCCGCCGGTCACCGCCGTGATCGCCGTGAACTATCACATGTGGTTTCTCGGGCTGACGCTCTACTGGCTCTACTTCGCCTTCGAAGAGAAGCCCAGCGTGCTTCGGACACAGGCGCTTCTGGCCTTCATGCTCACCTGGTCGGTCGGCGGGGTCGCCCTTGCCATGCTGTTCTCCTCGGCCGGACCCTGCTACTTCGGGAAGCTTGGCCTGGGCCATGATCCCTATGCGGAACTCATGGCCTATCTTCACGAGACGTCGAAGTCCTGGCCCGTCTGGGCCGTCGCGCTCCAGGATTCGCTTTGGGCAAACTATGCCAGCGGCTCGGGCGACATCACGAAGGGCATCTCCGCCATGCCGAGCATGCACAACGCGCAGTGCCTGCTGCTTGTGCTGGCGGTCTGGAAGAAAGCACGGATCGTGCGCAACCTGGCCATCATTCATGGTGTTCTGGTTTTCCTCGGTTCCGTGCATCTCGGCTGGCACTACGCCGTCGATGCCTATCTCGCTTGGATTGTCGTGGGGGTGGCCTGGGTCGTGTCGGGTGCATTTGCGCGCTTCTGGGAAGGCCGGGCGGCGCTCAGTCCCGCGGCGTATCGCCCCTGAGAATGGCGGCAAACTTCTGCATGTCGATGTTGCCGCCTGACAGGATCAGGCCAACACGCTTGGTCTTCATGCGATCGCGCTCCTGCATCAGTGCCGCCAGCGCCGCGGCTCCGGCGCCTTCCGCGATGGTATGGGCTGCCCGGAAGTAGAGTCGCACGGCTTCTGCGATCTCGTCGTCGTTCACGGTCACGATCCGTTCGGCACCATGCTTGATGACGTGAAAGGCATCGGCGTTGGGAATGCGAACGGCCATGCCATCGGCGAAGGTCGCTGCAGAATTGGTCGAGACCGGCTTGCCTGCGGCAAAGGAGAGCGCATAGGCATTCGCGCCTGCCGCGGCGACGCCGATCACCTTCGTCCTGAGGCCCAGCATGTCGCGCGCGGCAATGACCCCGCAGATGCCGGACCCCATTCCGATGGGCACATAGACGGCATCGAGGGCGCCGGCGGCGCGGAACAGCTCATGCGCATAGGTGGACACGCCAACGACGAGGTCCGGGCCGAAGGACGCGATGAAGTCGAGGCCGCGTTCGGCAGCGATCCGGGCGGCACTCTCGCGCGCGGCATCGAAGTCGTGGCCAATTTCGATCAGTTCGGCTCCGAGGGCACGCATGGCCGCATTCTTCTCCACCGAGTTGCCATGCGGCACGACAACCGTTACCGGTATGCCGACCCGGGCCGCGCCGAAGGGGATGGACTGGCCGTGATTGCCGCGCGTGGCGGTAATGACACCCGCGGTCTGCCCGCGCTGCTGGCGGCGCTTCAGGTGCACGATGCCGCCGCGGACCTTGAAGGCACCCGTCGGCGTGTGGTTCTCGTGCTTGACCCAGACGTCGCAGCCGATTGCGCGCGCGAGCAGCGGCCAGGCATATTGCGGCGTCGGCGGCATGGCCGCATAGACCAGGCGCTGGGCCTCTTCCAGCTCTTCGGAACTGTACATGCGGCGAGCTTGAAGAGGTCTCTGCCGACGGTCAATCTTGACTCCGGCGCCTGCGCATGTTTCGTGCAGCGCCACAGCGAATCCGTCGCAGGGGACCTCATGACAACAGCATTCACCTTCCCCGGCCAGGGCAGCCAGGCCGTCGGCATGGGCAAGGCTTTGGCCGAAAACTTCGCATCCGCGCGTCGTGTCTTCGATGAGGTGGACGCAGCGCTGGGTCAGAAGCTGAGCCTGCTCATGTGGGAAGGCCCGGAAGGAGATCTCACACTCACCGAGAATGCCCAGCCTGCGCTGATGGCGGTGTCCATGGCGGTGATCCGCGTGCTCGAGGCCGAGCATGGCATCACGGTGAAGAACACGGCGGCCTTTGTCGCCGGCCATTCGCTTGGCGAGTATGCGGCGCTGGCTGCGGCCGGAACCTTCACCCTTGCCGATACCGCGCGGCTGCTCCGGACGCGCGGCCGCGCCATGCAGAGCGCCACGCCTGTCGGCGTTGGTGCCATGGCGGCCTTGCTCGGACTTGACTTCGCCGTCGCGGCACAGGTCGCCGCCGAAGCGGCCCAGGGCGAAGTCTGCCAGGCAGCCAACGACAACAGCGATGGCCAAGTGGTGGTTTCCGGCAACAAGGCGGCCGTCGAACGCGCCCTCGACATCGCCAAGACCAAGGGTGCCAAGCGCGCCATCCTGCTTCCGGTGTCCGCACCCTTCCATTGTAGCCTGATGCAGCCGGCGGCCGATGTCATGGCCGAGGCCCTGTCGCGAGTCGACATGGCGGCGCCCGTCGTGCCGGTGGTCGCCAATGTGGTGGCCGGACCGCTCTCCGATCCGGATGACATCCGCAGGAACCTGGTGGCCCAGGTCACCGGAACGGTCCGCTGGCGCGAATGTGTGGCCTATATGGCCGGCGCCGGGGTCGACCGTTTCTGCGAGATCGGTTCCGGCAAGGTCCTCACCGGCCTGCTGAAGAAGAATGCACCTGCTGCAACCGGCCTCGCCATCGCGACGCCGGACGACATCGCGGTCGCAGCCGCCCAACTCAAGTAAGGAACTTCATCATGTTCGATCTCACCGGCAAGACCGCGCTCGTCACCGGGGCAACGGGCGGCATCGGCGCGGCCATCGCACACGTGTTGCACACGGCTGGCGCCACCGTCGCCATCTCGGGCACGCGGGCCGCGGTGCTGGACGAACTCAAGGCCGAACTGGGGGATCGCGTTCATGTCATCTCCTGCAATCTCTCGGATGCTGCCGATGTCGAGAAGCTGGTGCCGGCTGCGGAGGCGGCGATGGGGTCGGTCGACATCCTCGTGAACAATGCCGGCATCACCCGGGACGGCCTCGCCATGCGCATGAGGGACGAGGACTGGAATGCGGTGATCGACGTGAACCTCACCGCCGGTTTTCGCCTCGCCCGCGCCGCCATGCGCGGCATGATGAAGAAGCGCTGGGGCCGCATCGTCAACATCACGTCGGTGGTGGGCGTCACCGGCAATCCGGGTCAGGCGAATTATGTCGCCTCAAAGGCCGGTGTCATCGGCCTCACCAAATCGCTGGCCCAGGAACTGGCCTCGCGCAACGTGACGGTGAATGCCGTGGCACCTGGCTTCATCGCAACGCCAATGACGGATGTGCTGAACGACAAGCAGAGGGAAGGCATCCTCGGCCGCGTCCCCGCCGGGCGGCTAGGGTCGCCCGACGAAATTGCCGCCGCC
>JAPLOT010000170.1 GCA_026400595.1 Alphaproteobacteria bacterium
GAGGCCGGCTGCCGCAGCTATTTCGTGGCCCGGCCGGTGGAGGGCGAAGAACTGCGCGCCATCCTGCCCGAGGCCACCATCTATGTGCTGGACGGGCTGTTCCAGGGCCAGGCCGAATATTATGCCAAGCTCGATCTCTGCCCGGCGCTGATCTCGACCGGCGAGGCAAAGGAATGGGCGGCCTTCGGCCGCGTCTATGGCCGGAAACTCCCCTGCGCCATCCATGTCGACACCGGCATCAACCGGCTGGGCTTCTCGATCGCCGAGTTCAACGCGCTGCTGGACGACCGCTTCACCATGGAGGGACTCAACGTCACCCTCCTGATGAGCCACCTCGCCTGCGCCGACGATCCGTCGCATCCGCTCAACGCGAAGCAGCGCGCGGCCTTCGCGGCGGTGCGCGCGAAGATGCCAGGCATTCCGGCAAGCCTCGCCAATTCGGCGGGCATCTTCCTGGGCGACGGTTTCACTCATGACCTCGTCCGCCCCGGCATCGCGCTCTATGGCGGAAGCCCGGTAGCCGGCGAATCCATGCAGCCCGTCGCCTATCTCGAAGGCACGGTCATGCAGGTGCGCAATCTTCAGCCGGGCGAGACGGTGGGCTATGGCGCCACCTGGACGGCGGAACGGCCGAGCCGCATCGCCATCCTGGGCGCCGGCTACAAGGACGGCGTGCCCCGCGCCCTGTCGTCGAAGGCCGGCGACGGTCCAGCACAGGTCTTCATCGGCGGCAAGCGTTGCCCCATCATCGGCCGCGTTTCCATGGACATGATGGCGGTGGACATCACCGGGCTCATCCCGCTCTCGATCGCGCGGGGCACGCGCGCCGAAATCCTGGGCGGCAACATCCCCATCGACGAAGCCGCGGGCTGGGCCGGCACGATTTCCTACGAGTTGCTGACCAGGCTGGGCAGCCGCTATGCAATGCACTACACCGGCCTCGAATCGGACCATCGCGCTTGAACATCCTTGCCCACATCGGCCGTGCCGTCCTCACCCTGATGCAGGAGGTGGGCAGTGTCGCGCTCTTCCTCAAGGACGGGCTTCTGCAGGGCCTGACGCCGAAGATCTACGTCCGCCAGATTCTCGATCAGATGCTGAAGATCGGCTACTTCTCGCTTCCCGTGGTAGGGCTCACCGCTTTCTTCACCGGCGGCGCGCTGGCGCTGCAGATCTATCTCGGCTCCTCGCGCTTCAATGCCGAGAGCCTGGTGGCCTCCATCGTGGCGCTGGGCATCACCCGTGAGCTGGGCCCCGTGCTTGCCGGACTCATGGTTGCGGGCCGCGTCGGCGCCTCGATCGCCGCCGAGCTTGGCACCATGCGGGTCACCGAGCAGATCGACGCGCTGGTGACGCTGGCCACCAATCCCTTCAAATATCTCGTCGGCCCCCGCATCATCGCGGCGGTGGTGACGCTGCCCATTCTCGTCGCCATCGGCGACACCATCGGCATCATGGGCGGCTACATCGTGGGCACGCGCTCGCTGGGCTTCAACTCCTACGCCTATCTCCGCAACACCGCCGACTTCCTCGAACTCGACGACGTCACGTCCGGCCTGATCAAGGCCGCGGTCTTTGGCTTCATCATCGCGGTGATGGGCTGCTATCACGGCTTCAATTCCAAGGGCGGTGCCGCAGGCGTCGGCCGTGCCACCACCAATGCCGTCGTCTCCGCGGCCATCCTCATCCTGGCAGCGAACTTCGCGCTGACCTCCCTGCTCTTCTCGGAGTGAGCCATGGCTGAGGCTCACATCCTGCTCGACGGCGTGCGCAAGTCCTTCGGGTCGAAACACGTTCTGAACGGCGTGAAGCTGGCGGTGCCCAAGGGCCATTCGCTGGTGGTCATCGGCGGGTCGGGCACCGGCAAATCGGTGATGCTGAAGTGCATCCTCGGCATCCTGCAGCCCGACAGCGGCACCATCCGCGTGGCCGGCGAGAATGTCGTCGGCCTCAGCGGCAAGGCGCGCGACGACTATCTGCAGCGCTTCGGCATGCTGTTCCAGGGCGCCGCCCTCTTCGACTCGCTCCCGGTCTGGGAGAACGTCGCCTTCGGCCTGATCCAGGGCCGCAACATGGCGCGGGCCAAGGCCCGGGACATTGCCATCGAGAAGCTGGGCCAGGTGGGGCTGGGGCCCGAGGTGGGGCAGCTCTATCCCGCCGAACTGTCGGGCGGCATGCAGAAGCGCGTCGGCCTCGCGCGGGCCATCGCGGCAGACCCCGAGATCATCTTCTTCGACGAGCCCACCACCGGCCTCGATCCGATCATGGCGGACGTGATCAACAACCTCATCGTCGACTGCGTGAAGCGGCTGGGCGCCACCACGATTTCCATTACCCACGACATGGCCAGCGCCCGCAAGATCGCCGACGACATCGCCATGATCTTCCGAGGCGAGATCATCTGGCAGGGACCGGCGAAGACGATCGACGCGAGCGGCAATCCTTATGTCGACCAGTTCATCCACGGCCGCGCCGAAGGCCCGATCCAGATGGATGTGCTGAAGCCTTAGCTAGGAGCATGCACGTGTTGTTCATGGTGATCGAGACCTTCAAGGACAACGACATGGTTCCCGTTTACCGCAGGCTGCGCGACGGCGGCCGGCAGACGCCGGAAGGCCTCACTTTCATCGACAGCTGGGTGGAGCCGAATTTCGGGCGCTGCTTCCAGCTCATGGCCTGCGACGATCTCGCACTGCTGCAGCAGTGGGTGTTGAACTGGCGGGGCACCGGCGTCAGCTTCGAGATCGTGCCGGTGCTGCCAAGCAAGGACACGCGGATGATCGTCGAAAGCCATCTCGACAGGTGACGGTGCCGCTTTCTCTCACGGCCGGAAGCGGCCTCGCTACACCATGCGGGCGGCGGCAATAGCCGCGGCGGCGGCAAAGCCCAGGACGGCAACCGAGGCCAGCTTGTATCCGTAGGGCCGGATGCGCGCAGGCAAGGCGGACCCGAGGAGTGTCCAGCAGAGTCCGGCGAAGAAGGACAGGACGAGAAATGCCGAGATCGCTGTGAGCGGTGCGGCGGGCATCATGTCGGGGATGACCACGGTTCCCACCAGCATGGCCTTGGGGTTGAAGAGCGTGGTGACGGCGACCTGAGCGAAGCTTCTGCGCAGACTGCCGACCTCGGCGAGGACCGGGCGCCGCCACAGCGAGAGGCCGACCACGACCAGCCAGAGTGCGGCAAGCCCCCTCAGCCATGCAAGCGCCAGCGGATGATCGGCGAGAGTCGCGGCCATGGCGAAGAAAATGGAAATGGCGATGCCATAGCCGAGGGTTTCGGCCAGCGGCAGAATCAGGGCACGGCGCAGCCCGAGGGCGGCACCCGCTGCGGCAAGCAGCGTGTTGGTGGGTCCCGGCGTCAGCAGGATCACAAGGGCCACGAGAATGTAGCTGAAGCTCGGCATGCCGGATCAAGTGCTCAGGGCCTTCGGAGACCATGCCCCCACAAGAGCAGGCATGACAAAGAAAGGCCGCTCTCGCGAGCGGCCTTTCCCGTGAGATGCGTGTGACGGCATCCCCGATCCCGTGACGTCAGGCCCGCGCTCCGCGGAGGCTGACGATCCGAACGAGGCATGCTCCACACGCAGTGAACTCACTCGACATCGGATCACCTCCTTTCCTTGTTGACGATGCACCAAACGTGAGGCCTTGCCCCTGCTTCGTCAAGCGGGCATTTTCGGGCCCCAATCGCAAGGACCCGCCATGACCGCAGCAGATATCCTGATCACCAATGCCCGCATTCTCACCATGGATGGGGCGCGCCCCCGCGCCGAGGCGCTGGCCATCACCGGCAATCGCATCACCCGGATCGGCAGCCGGGACGACATCGCGGGCCTCAAGGCCAAGCACACCCGGGTGATCGACGCGCAGATGAAGACCGTCATGCCCGGAATCATCGAGGGCCACGTCCACCTGTTCGGCGGATCGGTCGAGCTCGATACGCTAATGCTCAATGGAATCATGGGTTTCGACGCAATTGCGGATTCTGTTTCTCAATACCGCAAGACGCGCCCCAAGGACCCAGTTCTGCTGGCCACGGGCATCATCCACGAAGCCTTCGGCGAGCCCATCACCCGGCAGCTGCTGGACCGCATCGTCGCCGACATCCCCTTCATCGTGGGCTGCTTCGACCATCACACCATGTGGGCCAATACCAAGGCGCTGGAGGCCGCGGGCATCATGCGCGGCCGCGACCTGCCGGTGGGCAACGAGATCGTGCTCGACGGCAATGGCCTCGCCACCGGCGAGCTGCGCGAGCCCGCCGCCTACATGCTGGTGCAGGCGCTGACCCCCACCGGCGGGCGCGAATGGCTGGGCATGACGACCGGCGAGAACCCCAACCCGCCGGCGACCGCAGCGCAGCGCGCCACCGACATCGCCTTCTTCAAGCAGGGCATCGCCTATGCCGCCTCGCTCGGCATCACCTCCATGCACAACATGGACGGCAACTGGTATCAGCTCGAACTGCTGCAGGAGATGCTGGACCGCGGCGAGCTCAACGCACGCGTCGAGATCCCCTTCCATCAGAAGAGCTACTTCGAGCTGTCGCGCGTCGACGAGGCGGTGGACATGCGCGCGAAGTACAATGGCGACATGCTGCACTGCCACCGCGTGAAGATCTTCATCGACGGCGTGCTGGAAACACTGACCGCGCTGATGATCGACGACTATCCTGGCCATCCCGGCAACAAGGGAGCCCCGCTCTTCACGGCCGCGGACTTCGATGCGCTGGTGACGCGGGCCGACAGGCACGGCTTCCAGATCTCCACGCATGCGATCGGCGACGGCGCCATCCGCCGCACGCTGGATGGCTACGCGGCCGCGCAGAAGGCCAATGGCAGGCGCGACTCGCGCCACCGCATCGAGCATATCGAACTGATCGATCCGGCCGACATTCCGCGCCTGAAGGAACTGGGCGTGATCGCCTCGCTGCAGCCCGTCTCGGCGCCCACCGTGCCGGGCAATCCGCTGGAGCCCATCCTGACCCGCGTGGGCGACAAGCTTCCCTATGCCTATGCCTGGCAATTGCTGCGCGAGGCCGGCGCAGTTGTCGCCTTCTCGTCGGACTGGCCGGTGGCGCCGCTCAATCCCTTCCAGGGCATCCAGGCCGCGCTGACCGCAAAGCCTCTGCGCGCCGATTGCCGGCCGCAGGCCCAGACGCTGATGGACACGCTGAAGAGCTTCACTGCCGACGGCGCCTACATGGAGTTCATGGAAGACCGCAAGGGCATGCTGAAGGAGGGCTATCTCGCCGACGTGATCGTGCTCGACGCCGATCTCGATGCGACAGCGCCCGACCGCATTGGCACGGTTCTCCCTGTCACCACCATCTGCGACGGGCGGGTGACCTTCGAACGCTGAGCAGGCAATCCGCGCCGATGCGGCGCGATGCCTGGCCGGCCAGGCTCCGGTCCAAGAATTGTCGATGCACAAACGAAAAGGGAGCGGAGGCCGTCCCGCGCTCCGCTCCCTTCCAGATCAGGCCGGTTTGACCTCGATCTTCTGCACCTTGGCCTGCGCCGCGGGCAGCTTTGGCAATGTAACCTTCAAAACACCCTTGTCAAAGGCCGCTTCGACTTTTCCGGCATCAACATCGGCCGGAAGTGCGAAGGATCTCTCAAAGCTTCCGTAGGAACGCTCGAGGACGTGGTAGTCCTTCCGCGACTCGTCCCGCTCCTCCTTCTTCTCGCCCTTGATGGTGAGAATGCCGTCACGCAGCTGGACGTCGATGTCCTTTGCGTCAACGCCGGGAATCTCGGCGTAGACCTCGACAGCCTTGTCGGTTTCCGAGACATTGACCTTGAGCGCCAAGGCCCCGCGCCGGAACTCGCCCATGGCGGGCATCCCGCGGCCGAAGTCGGAAAACACCCGGTCGACCTCGCGCTGCAGGTTGGAAAACACGTCATGTCCGGCACCGCGGCCGAACAGATCGGGCAGAAATTGTCTGGTCACGCGAACCTCCATCTTTTGCCGTTCCCCTTCACGCTATCTGGGAGGTTTAGGTTTGATTTCAACGTTGACGCGGATCAAAAGCGCACTTGTGTTCGCTAATCGTTCTCGCTAGATGGGGCATGGTCAAGAACTCAGCCTTCGTCTGCCAGTCCTGCGGCACCACCACGTCGAAATGGTCGGGCCGCTGCGACAACTGCGGGGCATGGAACTCCATCGTCGAGGAGGCCGTGGGAGCCCCGGTGTCCGGCGCCAAGGGCGCGGCCATGCCCAAGGGCAAGCCCTCGCGCCTGGTGGGCCTGAGGGGCGAGAGCCCGGCACCGCCCCGAATCATCAGCGGCATCGGCGAACTGGACCGGGTGGCAGGCGGCGGCTTCGTGCCGGGATCCGGCGTGCTGATCGGTGGA
>JAPLOT010000025.1 GCA_026400595.1 Alphaproteobacteria bacterium
CGCACCGCCTGCGCAATCCTGGAGTCCGGTCCCTCGGCGCGGATGATCAGAGTCTGCAGCCAGGTGTAGCTGAGTGCGGCCATCAGCAGTACGACGCCATACAGCGCGGTCGGCCACGCTGCGAAATGATTCTCGCCCATCCAGCCGGTGGCAAAAGGTACCAGCGACAACCAGAACAGCAGCGCCAGGTTGGCCCACAGCATCGCGCCGTTCACGCGGTTGCAGAGCTGCAGCAGGTGGTGGTGGTTGTTCCAGTAGATGCCGAGATAGACGAAGCTCAGCACGTAGGTCAGGAACACCGGGAGCAGCGGCGCGAGCGACGCGATCTCCGTGCCATGCGGCACCTTCAGTTCCAGCACCAGTATGGTGATCAGGATGGCGAGCACCCCGTCACTGAACGCCTCGAGTCGATGTTTGCCCACTCGTGCGCGCTCTAATGCGATGCGGGCAGGGTGCTGCCGTCACCGGCCGTTGCGAGGCGCGCTTCGGCGGCAGCGACCATTGCTTGGAAGCGAGGATCGCCGCGCAGGGGATCCAGGTCCGGGTCGGCTTTGGCGTGATTCAGCAGGCCAATCGAAATCTTCTGGAACAGCAGACCGAGCAGCTCGATAGCCCCATCCACATCACTCAATTGAGTGGTGAGCGCGCAGGCAAAGTTGTAGCGCATGTTGGTGTTGTCGGGGTCTATCAGCAGCGCCCGGCTCATCCAGCCCTTGGCGCTTTCCGCCTGTCCGAGCAGTGCCAGTGCATAGCAGTTGAAGCCCATGGCCGCGCCGTTGCTGGGATCCTGCGCCAGGGTCTTCTGGGCGCGTTCGAGTGTGATTTGCGCAGCCCGGCGCGCCGCCTCGCGATCGCCGACGGCGAGGTAACAGGTCATCAGCATGTTGGCGGAACTGACGTCCGTCTCCACGAGTGCCAGCGCCTTTTCGAAATGCAGGATGGCCTCGCGCAGTCGCTTCTGCCTGAATCTCAGGTATGCGGCGGCTCTGTTTACCTCGTAGGACTCCGGATCCAGGCGCAGCGCAACCTCGATCTCCGCGGAGGCCTCGTCATGTCGACCGCCCTCCGAGAGTATCCGTGCCTTGACCGCGTGCGCTTCAGCCAGGTTGGTGTCCAGGGCGAGGGCCCGTTCGGCCGCCGCCATGCCGTCATCGCCTTGACCCCCATTCGTGAATCGAACGAGCATCTGCCCGAGCGCCATCAACGCCCAGGCGCGCGCATAACTCACGTCGATTTCCGTGGCGCGGCGGCACAGGCGAATGATCGCTTCGTTGCGGCGGACATCGTACTCATTGCCGGTGGCGTATTGCTGGCGTGCCATAAGGTAAAGGTTGTACGCGTCCACATTTTCGGTGCCGCGCTGCTCGATGGCCTTCTTCTCTTCCGGCAGCAGTTTCAGCTTCAGCGCCTTGACGATGGCCTGCGAGATCTCGTCCTGCAGCGTGAAGATGTCGTTCAGGTCGCGGTCATAGCGCTCGGCCCAGACGCTGTCGTTGGTCGCTCCATCGACCAGCTGGGCGGTGATGCGGACCCGCCCACCCGCCTTGCGAACGCTGCCCTCGAGCACGTGGCTGACCTTC